>CAJJVE010000196.1:0-3593 GCA_905196265.1 uncultured Collinsella sp.
AAGACGGAAAGCACATTAAGTGCTTTCCTTTGCGTGCGGAACTCGCGACAAACTTCATGCCCTCCGGTCCGCCCCGGGAGCCAGGTTGACTAACTCGGGCCCGGCATTCAGAAAAGTCAGTGCAGCAAAATGGCGATGCGGGTAGGGCGCACAAGAAAGGGGCACGTTGCTGAAACGTGCCCCTTAAGTTGCGGTGGAATATGGACTGTTTTTGGCTGTTGAGGTGTTATTTAGTCCGTATTTCACCGCAACTGAGGGGTGGGATGTGGGGTTAACGCTCGTAGATTAAGTTACCTGCCAGGTAGGTGGCCTGAACCTTGGTGGCCTGCAGCTCTTGGGGGTCGATGGTGAGCGGGTTTTGGTCCAGGACTACCAGGTCGGCGTATTTGCCGGGCTCTAGACTGCCGAGGTTTTGCTCGTCGCCCGCTGCGTACGCGCTACCAAGCGTGTAGTTGCGCAGGGCCGTTGCCGCATCGATGCGCTCGCTGGGGAGCCAGCCGCCCTCGGGCCAGTGGCTGCGAGGGTCTTGGCGCGTAATAGCCGTGTAGAGCACGTTCATGCTGGTAACGGCCGTGATGGGGCTGTCGGTACCAAAAGCTTGGCGGATGCCGCGCTGCTTATAGGTCGCAAACGGCCACATGATGCGGCTGCGTTCCAGGCCCAGGTCGCGCTCCGGGCCACCCGGGTCGAGCGTGATGTGGCAAGGCTGGCTCGAGGCAATGACGTTGAGCTTGCGCAGACGATCGATGTCCTGAGGCAGCAGATTCTCCAAATGCTCAAGCGTATTATGACCGTGCTGGGGCAGGCCGTAGAGCTCTGCCGCCTCCTCAAAGATATCGAGTGCGGCATGGATGGCACCGTCGCCGATAACGTGGATGCGCACGGTGTGGCCGCGCTCGGCTGCCGCCAGAACCAACTTGCGCATGCGCTCGACAGGAACCGTCAGGCGCCCCTGGTCACCCGGGAAGCGCGGGTTAGTATAGGGCTCAGTGAGGTATGCGGTATGCTCGCTCGACACGCCGTCGAAGAACTGTTTAAATCCTGGCGCCGAGAGCAGCGCGTTGTTCGCGTAGCGGGTCTGGAGTTCTTCCAAGCGCGATTGGTCATCCAGCAGCGTGGGAAACAGATGGGCGCGGATGCCCAGCTTGCCGGCGGCCTGCAGCCTGTCGTAAACATCGTCGCGAATAAAGTCGCAGCCCGGCATGGGCATGAGCGACATATCGCAGATTGAGGTGATGCCTTGCTCGGCCATACGCTTCATCTGGTCGCCGTAAGCGCTCGCGATGCGGTCCTCGCCCAGCCATTCCAGGCAGCGCGGCAGCAGCTGCATAGCAGCCGCCTCGTGGGCAATACCCGTAAGCTCACCGTTTGAGTCTTTGTCGTAACTGCCACCCGCCGGAGGCTCGCTGTCACGCGTCACGCCGAGGGCTTCGAGTGCGCGGCTGTTGAGCCACAGCGTATGCCCATCGCCCGAATACATAACACAGGGGCGACCGGGGAAGGCGGCGTCGAGGGAGGCCTTGGTAGGATGCTCGGGCGGATCCCAGCGGTAATCGCGCCAGCCCTGGGTCACGACCCAGGCGTCGTCGGGCAGGCCCTGGGAAAACTCGAGCGCATGCTGCACCAGTGCCGCCTCGGACGTGCCCATATCCATGAGCATATACGGCGAGGAACCGACCGAGGTATGGAAGAAGTGCAGATGAGCGTCATGGAAACCGGGGCAGACAAACTGCTCGCCGTAATCGACCACCGGCGTGGCGGCAGGTGCGGCGGCAATCACGTCATCGGGCGCGCCGACAGCGACGATGCGATCGCCCGCGATGGCGATCGCCAACTCGCGGGCGGTATCGATGCCGTCTTGCGCGGTAAAGACGTTCTTGGAGCGAATAATCCGATCGATATGTCGCATGGGCATCCCCATCTCTGGCAGGAAATTCAACACCCCCGAGTGTACTCCCCCACTCTTGTTACAAAACCCCAAGCGGCAAACGGCAACTTTACCAGCCCTAGCGGCAGGTGGCATACTGGAGAGAGCCTGTACGATTTTGCGATCGAGCCAACAAGGAGCAAATCGACCATGACGAAGACCAAGGCACAGCAGATTATGGCGGCAACCGAGGTTCGCGCGGCAGACGACGTCACCGCGGCCATCCAGGATATCGCCGCCGAGTTTGAACCCTACATCATCAAGCAGCGCCGGCACTTCCATAAGCACCCGGAGCTGAGCCTTGCCGAGGAGCGCACGACTTCCGACATCGCCAACCAGCTCGACGCCATGAATATCCCCTACGAGCGTCCGCTCAAGACGGGCCTGGTGGCGACGCTTCGCGGTACCGCGCCGGATGCCTACCGCGAGGACGGCACGCCGCGCCGCCGTATCCTGCTGCGCGCCGATATCGACGCTCTGCCTGTCACCGAGCAGACCGGCGAGGAGTTCGCCAGCGTCAACGAGGGCTGCATGCATGCCTGCGGCCACGACTGCCATATCGCCATGATGCTCGGCACGCTGCAAATCCTGCGCCACATGACCGATGACATCCACGGCGAGATTCGCATCGTATTCCAGCCCAGCGAGGAAAACGGCCAGGGCGCCAAGCTCATGATCGGCACGGGCGTACTCGACGGCGTCGACGGCGCCTACGCCGCGCACATCTGGAGCGAGGTCGACGCCGGCACCGTAAGCTGCGAGCCCGGCCCGCGCATGGCCAATACCGACTGGTTCCGCATCGACGTCCGCGGCACCTCGTGCCATGGCGCCATGCCCCAGCGCGGCCACGACGCCGTTATGGTTGCCGCCGAGATCGTCAACGCCCTGCAAACCATCGTCTCGCGCGAGATTAGCCCCTACGAACCTGCCGTCATCACCGTCGGCGAGCTGCATGGCGGCACCGCGCGCAACGTTATCGCCGGCACGGCGTACCTCGCCGGCACGGTGCGCACCTATGGCGGCAAGACGCATGAGGAGATGCCCGAGCTTATGCGCCGCATCGTGGAGCACACCGCGGCTGCTCTGGGCGCCGAGGCCGAGCTCACCGACTACACCATCGCCAACTACAAGGTCGAAAACGATGCCGCCTCGAGCGAGCGCTGCCGCCAAGCTGTGCTCAAGTGCCTGGGTCCCGCGGGCGAGGGCCATTACCGCGGCACGCTTTCGGGCGAGGACTTCTCGGAGTATCTGCGCCGCGTACCGGGCGTGCTCGCCTTTGTTGGCACGCGCAACCCCCAGATTGGCGCCACCTATGCCCAGCACTCCTGCTTCTATAAGATCGACGAGAGCGTGCTCGCCAAGGGCTCCATGGTAGCCGCTCAGTATGCCATCGACTTTTTGGCCGAGCCCACGCAAGAAGAGCTCGACGGCCCCACGATCGCCGCGGTTGCCGAGACCAATCCCGACCTGGCAGCCAAGCTGCGCTCTGCCAAGGCAACTGCCGCCGAGGCCCGCGACGCCGTGCACGACGCCCGCACCGCCCGCCATGCCGCCATCAAGGGCATTCACGATGCCCGTGCCGCCGCTCGCCACGAGGAGAAGCGCGACGAGTAGCCGTCACGCCCACCCATAACAACCTAGCTAGAGCAAAGCGGGGGCGAACGTT
>CAJJVE010000197.1:0-3564 GCA_905196265.1 uncultured Collinsella sp.
GTGTTTACGGCCGGCCTGGCGCAGCGATACATCAATATCGAAAACCTCAAACCCGGCTCGCGCGCCGTCATTTTGGGCTCGGGCGACATCGGGCTCATCATGGCGCGCCGCTGCACGCTCGAGGGGATTTCGGTCGAGGGCGTGTACGAACTCATGCCCTACGCCAACGGCCTGCGCCGCAATGTGAAAAACTGTCTGGACGACTTTGGCATTCCGCTGCATCTGTCTACCACGGTCACGCGCGTGATCGGGCACGACCGCGTGGAGGCCGTCGAGGTGAGTCGGGTCGATGAGCGCCTGGCACCCATTCCGGGGACCGAGCGAGTTGTTCCGTGCGACACGCTGCTGCTTTCGGTGGGCCTGATTCCCGAGAACGAGCTTTCGGTTGCCGCAGGCGTTGAACTTGACCCACGCACGCGCGGCGCCGTGGTGGACCAGAGTCTGCAAACGGGCGTGCCGGGCATCTTTGCCTGCGGCAACGTGCTGCACGTGCACGACCTGGCCGATAACGTGACGACCGAGTCCGAACGCGCCGGTGCGGCCGCGGCGGCGTACGCGCTGGGTGGCAGCTCAGGGGCCGACGTGGACACTGCGGGCACAAGCTGCGAAGCGGGCACGAGTTGCCAACTCACGGTCTCCCCCGCCGGCATCGCAGGCTACGCACTGCCAGGCCGCATTACGACCGTCGGGCTCACTAAGCTCAACTTCCGTGTACGCCGACCGGTCGACGGCGCCCGCGTGCGCATTCTTGCAGGCGACAAGGAGCTGTTTGCAGGAAAGGTCCGCCCGTTTAAACCGAGCGTAATGGAAAGCTTCCCGCTGCCGGCAAAAGTGATTCAGCGCGCACTCGACCTGGGTGTTAGCGAGATTGTCCTATCCGTCGATCCCGTAGAGGAGGCGTAGGGCCATGAGCACAAACACGATCGAGACACTGCAGTTCAACTGCACCACCTGCCCATCCGAGTGCCTCCTAACCGTGGAGGTGGAGCGCGACGCAGACGGTGCGGTGGCAGAGGTGCGCTCCGTGACCGGCAACAGCTGCCCGCGTGGCGATAAGTTCGCGCATCAGGAGCTCACCTGCCCCATGCGCGTGCTTACCACCACCGTGGCCGTATCCGGCGGCGACGAGGCGCTGCTGCCCGTGCGCACGGCCGAAGCCATCCCGCTCGAACTCCACGCCCAGGCGATGGACCTCATCCGCGACCTAGTGGTCAAAGCCCCCATCCGCATGGGCGATGTCGTGCTGGAGAACCTCCTCAACACCAACATCGACCTCATCGCCAGCATGGACATCGACCGAGCCTGAGTAGCCAATTAGGGACGGAACTCTTTTAGCTACCCCGCCATCCACCCCGCCCCTCCTCAATTGCGGTGAAATAGTTCCTGATTTCCGCCAAAACCCCGGCATCCAGGAACTATTCCACCGCAACTATCCTTGGAATTGGTATTTAGCTTGTGCCTACTTTAGTGCCATTTCAAAACTATGCCGGATTACGGGGCTGATTCTGAGATCCCCATCCATGCCGGCTTTTTTCGATTTTTGATAAGCCATCTACCTGCGGTTTTAATTTCGCGATTTTTCCCATGGTCAAGTAATACAGGTCCAGCCCCGTAATCCGCCATACTTTTGAAACCAGCCCATTTGGGACGGGCCTCTTATGACTGCCTTTGCCCTAATCCCGTCCCAGAAAAATCATTCCGCATGTTTGACGCAGCTAAAATAGCCCCGTCCCAAATTGACTACCCTGGCATTGGGGATACCATGGTGGCAACCTAGCGAAAGGACGATGTATGGCACATGTCGATGACCAGCGTGTGGCGCGCGTGCTCGATGCACTCGAGGCACAGCACCCCGGCGCGCAGCTGCTTGTGAACGACCCGTGGTCGATTTACTATCTGACCGGTTTTTATGCCGATATGTTCGAGCGTTTTTGCGGCGTGCTGCTCGCACGCGATAGCGAGCCTGTGATCTTGGTCAACGCGCTGCATCAGCTGCCCGAGTACGACAATGCCCGCGTGGCCTACCACAACGATACTGACGTCGTGGCCGACGCCATCGCGAGTGAGATCGATCCGACCAAACCGCTCGGCATCGACACCGTCATGCGTTCCGGGTTTTTGATGCCACTCATGGAGCGTCACGCCGCGAGCGAGTTCTTCCTGGGCGACTTTGCCGTCACCGCCGCACGCACCCACAAGGATGCCGCCGAGCAGGAGCTCATGCGCGCGTCCTCGGCCGCCAACGACGCCGTGATGGCCGACGCGATCAAGCTCGTGCACAAAGGTGTGACGGAGCGCGAGATTGCCGATCAGATGCTCGGTCTGTATCGCAAACACGGCTGCGAGGGCTTTAGCTTTCCGCCCATCGTGAGCTTTGGCGCCAACGCCGGCGACCCGCATCACGAACCCGACGATACCGTGCTCAAGCGCGGCGACGTGGTGCTGTTCGACACTGGCGGGCGGCATCGCAACTACTGCTCGGACATGACGCGCACGTTCTTTTGGGGCGAGCCAGACGAGGAGACGGCGCGCATATACGACATCGTGCGCCGCGCCAACGAGGCTGCCAAGGCGCTCATCGCACCGGGCGTGCGCATGTGCGACCTGGACCGCGCCGCGCGCGACGTGATTGAGGACGCTGGCTACGGCAAATACTTTACGCACCGCCTAGGACACTCGATCGGTCTTCAGGACCACGAGCCGGGCGACGTCTCGCTCGTCAACGAGCAGGTCGTAGAGCCGGGCATGACATTCTCCATCGAGCCGGGCATCTACCTCCCCGGCCACACCGGCGTCCGCATCGAGGACCTTGCCCTGGTCACCGAGTCCGGCGTCGAGATTCTCAACGGCTACCCCCACGACCCAGTCCGCCTCGACTAGCCCTTACCCAATAGCCCCTCAATTAGTTGCGGTGGAATAGTTCCCAGATTGGCCCACAGAGGCATAATCCAGGAACTATTTCACCGCAACTGCCATGGGGCCAAGTCGACCAATTTGAAAGTCTAGAGCTGCGCCACGAAAACGGCCTATCTACTACGTTTAACCCGCATGGGTCGACCATGCGGGTCTTTTTTGAAAATTGGCAAGCCTTCTACCTGCGGTTTTGATTTTGCATTTTTCCGCGTGGTCGAGGGTATCCGCTAAAACGTAGTAGATAGGCCCATTTCGTGGCGAGCAGCCCAAATTAGCTGCCCGGCAAATGGGGTTAGCGCAGCAAGCCTGCTACTTCGCCGGCTAGGGTGATGGTGCCTGCTGCTACGAAAGGCTCGCCCGCGGCATCGAAGGCGGCGAGGGCCTCGGACACGCTGGGGTATACGCCCACAAGCTTGTCGGCATCAACAAGGGCAGCGAGCTCCTCTGCCGGCAGGGCGCGATCGGAATCGGTCTGGGTTACGACCACGCGCGGGAAGGCCGGGATCAGCACATCAACGATACCCGCCACATCCTTGTCGGCCAGCGCGGCGCACAGCAGCGTGGGGCGATTCTCCACGCACGGGTCGATCTCGTCCAGCGCGCTCACAAAGTTCTCGCAGCTCTGAGGGTTATGGCAGGCGTCAATCAGTT
>CAJJVE010000198.1:0-3558 GCA_905196265.1 uncultured Collinsella sp.
GCGTTTAGCAACGATGACAAATCGAGGTCTTTTGACCGTGTATATCGTCTTGGTAATGCGGGAAACGGAATTGACCGACTCGGCGTTTATTCGAAATACGCCATGACTTATTTCTTCGACTTGCTATCGTCGTGTTACTTGAGTCGCTACCCCTGCACCAAGGGGGAGCCGCTCTATGGGTCTACTTTGGCCTGGCCCGAGTAGTTGCGGCTCATTAGTTCTCCCGCCTGGAGAATGAGCGTGGATAATCTGCCGCTTTGGCCTTAGGGCCGCGCTAAAAGTGGGAGATTATCCACGCTCGATCGTGTCGTGGAAGCCCGATCGTGACCTATGTAATAGTGCAAGAGGGCCGTTATCGAAGGTCGATGCTGTAGGCGTACTCCACCGTGCCAAAGTGTTCCCTTGGGAAATGTCACCAGCACAGCCAAATCCACCGTCCTTCATTTCTAAACTCAACAAAACCGCAGGTCGAAGGTATATAGATACGCCCGGCACCGTGTATCTATAGGTTTTCGTTGACAGCCCCCAAGGTTGCATCGTATTATCTTTTTCGTTCGCGGGGGCGGCGGTCCAAAAGACCAAAGGACCTGCGGATACTTGAACGATTGGGAGTTTGCCCGAGTGGTTAATGGGGACGGGCTGTAAACCCGTTGGCTCTGCCTACATAGGTTCGAATCCTATAGCTCCCACCCGTCAAGTGCCTGTATAGCTCAGTCGGTAGAGCACTTCGTTGGTAACGAAGAGGTCACCAGTTCAAGTCTGGTTGCAGGCTCCATCCGGCGGTGTAGCTCAGTTGGTTAGAGCACACGGTTCATACCCGTGGCGTCACTGGTTCGAATCCAGTCACCGCTACCATAGGTAACACGGTGGCTTCTCAATAGTATGTTGAGAGGCCACTATGGTATAAAGGCAAAGTCCCGTCCGGGGACGACCTGTTAAGAGGAGGGCTTTATGGCCAAAGAGAAGTTTGAGCGCACTAAGCCGCATGTTAACATCGGCACCATTGGTCACGTCGACCACGGCAAGACCACGCTGACCGCTGCCATCACCAAGGTTCTCTCCGAGACCGAGGGCTGCAAGGCTGACTTCACTGCGTTCGAGAACATCGACAAGGCTCCCGAGGAGCGCGAGCGCGGCATTACGATTTCCGTCTCCCACGTTGAGTACGAGACCGCTGCCCGTCACTACGCTCACGTTGACTGCCCGGGCCACGCTGACTACGTCAAGAACATGATCTCCGGCGCTGCTCAGATGGACGGCGCTATCCTGGTCATCGCTGCTACCGACGGCCCCATGGCTCAGACCCGCGAGCACATCCTGCTCGCCCGTCAGGTCGGCGTTCCCTACATCGTCGTCTTCCTGAACAAGTGCGACATGGTCGACGATGACGAGCTCATCGACCTCGTCGAGATGGAGACCCGTGAGCTCCTCTCCGAGTACGATTTCCCCGGCGACGACATCCCCGTCATCCGTGGCTCCGCTCTGGGCGCTCTCGAGGGCGACGCCAAGTGGATGGACGCCATTCGCGAGCTCATGAAGGCCGTCGACGAGTACATCCCGACGCCTGCTCGTAACAACGACCTCCCGTTCCTGATGGCCGTTGAGGACGTTATGACCATCTCCGGCCGTGGTACCGTTGCTACTGGCCGTGTCGAGCGCGGTGAGCTCAAGCTCAACGAGCCCGTCGAGATCGTCGGCATCAAGGATACCCAGAACACCGTCGTTACCGGTATCGAGATGTTCCGTAAGTCCATGGACTTCTGCGAGGCTGGCGACAACGTCGGTCTGCTGCTCCGCGGCATCAAGCGTGAGGACATCGAGCGCGGCCAGGTTCTCTGCAAGCCCGGTTCGGTTACCCCGCACACCAAGTTCACCGGCGAGATCTACGTTCTGACCAAGGAGGAGGGCGGCCGTCACACCCCGTTCTTCGATGGTTATCGTCCTCAGTTCTACTTCCGTACCACCGACGTTACCGGTACGGTCAAGCTCCCCGAGGGCACCGAGATGGCTATGCCTGGTGACCACATCACCATCGAGGGCGACCTCATCCACCCGATCGCCATGGAGGAGGGCCTGCGCTTCGCTATCCGCGAGGGTGGCCACACCGTCGGTTCGGGCATCGTCTCCACGATCATTGAGTAAATTAGCTCTTTGATATAGCTGACTTAGAGAACCCGGCACTTATATGGGTGCCGGGTTCTTTTCTGCAATGGATATTGAGCCGTTGTTGGTGTCGAGAGGATCGATAATGGTCCTGGATGCACCGTCGATTAGCTCTCGATGGCTTCATTGATGTGTTCCAAATATGAATGGATCCACCGAGAACCAATTGACTCGAGGTTTTCATTGACAGCACTTACGTGGAGCTGATAAAGTAACAACTCGTGCCCGTACGGGGCGGAAATGAAAGGTTCAGGATACATGCGTACTCTAGTTACTCTTGCGTGCACTGAGTGCAAGCGCCGCAACTATACGACCACCAAGAACAAGTCGACCATGCCTGATCGTATGGAGATCAAGAAGTATTGCCCCTGGTGCCGTCACCACACGCTGCACAAAGAGACTCGCTAGTCTCTACTCACATACGCCAGTAGTTCAATTGGTAGAGCATCGGTCTCCAAAACCGAGTGTTGAGGGTTCGAGTCCTTCCTGGCGTGCCAGTCATTATTCCGTAAGCTCCCACTTGGGGGCTTACGGTTTACTCATGTATAAGCGCATTGCGCGGAGGTAACCCAAATGGCCAACAAGAAGAACAAGAAGAAGGCTCAGCAGCCGGCACCTGCCAACAAAGCTGCCGCCAACTCCAAGGTTGAGGCCAAGAAGGCCGTTGCCAAGAAGAACGAGAAGGCTGCGAAGTCCAAGAAGAACGAGAAGCCTGGTTTCTTCGCCCGCACCAAGAAGTATTTCGCTTCGGTCAAGTCCGAGATGAAGCGTGTCACGTGGCCCGATAAGAAGGAGCTCGTGAACTACTCGGTTGTTGTTTGCGCTTCTCTGATCGTCGTCGGCGTCGTCATCGCTCTGCTCGATGCTGGCTTTGGCGAGGCTCTTGCTCTGTTCTCTGGATTGAGGGGCTAAACCATGTCTAAGCGTTGGTACGTCGTTCACACTTACTCTGGATACGAGAACCGCGTTAAGTCCGATCTCGAGCATCGCATCGAGACTATGGGCATGCAGGACCGTATCTTTGATATCGAGATTCCTATGGAGCGCGTCACCGAGATTAAAGAGGGTGGCAAGCGTGAGACCAAGGATTCCAAGATCTTCCCGGGTTATGTCCTGGTCCGCATGGAGATGGATGACGATGCTTGGACGTGTGTTCGTAACACGCCTGGCGTCACCGGTTTCCTAGGCGGCAACGGCAAGCCCGCTCCGCTTTCCCGCGACGAGTACAACAAGATGACTCGTCGTCCCGGTAAGGGCGATTCGCCCAAGCGCACCTCGGTTGATATTGAGGTCGGCACGTCCGTCCGCGTCACCGATGGCCCGCTTACCGACTTTGATGGCAAGGTCTCCGAGGTTAACACCGAGGCTGGCAAGCTCAAGGTCACGCTGATGATC
>CAJJVE010000199.1:0-3549 GCA_905196265.1 uncultured Collinsella sp.
TGCTTGCCGTGTTGGTGATTGCCTTTTGTATCTGGACGTTTGGTGGTCGCGGCGGCGCTGCCTGGGAGTTCGAGGCTGATGATAGCCTACCGATCATGACGGTGAAGGTCGCTGGCGGTAACACGGTGGCAGCTCCCGGCGACTATTGGTATCCGTGCGATGGATTTGTCCAGCTGCAGCTAAGCGGTGGTTCCATTCCTGGTGAAGAGATCGAGCGCGTGACCTTCGATGCGTCGCTTAAGACGCTGTCAGTCGAGCTCAAAGATAAAGGGGATGTGCCCACGACGATGGATATCGCGCTGACGGAATGGCGCCTGGAGCCCCCGTCGGGCGTCAAGGTGTCCGAGGTGGAGCATGTCAAGATTACCTATCAGGACGGCTCGACAAATGAAATTGCCAAAGCCGACGGCTTGGCGGAATAGACGCCGTGCCTAGGCAGCACATTCAAAAGTAGCAGCGGTCCTACAAGGCCTGTTCGTTCAGGAAGACCAAAGTTTTTTTATTTGAAAGCTCGGGAAAGTGTCGATAACCAACGTCGAACGCGGTAAGTTCGCTTGCATCCTCGAGCTTGTTTTCTGCCATCCAGCGCACCATGGAGCCGCGCGCCTTTTTGCTGGCGGTCGAGCGCTGGATGGGCTTGCCGTTGCGGATACCCTCGCCAAAGAGGCACGTGACGGCTGTGGCGTCGCCCGCGAGGTGGGGCAGAACGGCTTTGGCATACTCTACGCTGGCGAGGTTGACGATTGTAGCGTTGGAGCCCGCCGGAGCGATGACCCGTGCGAGCTTGTCGCCCCAAAACGCGTAGAGGTCTCGGGCATTGTCGACGGCAAGCTTCGCGCCCATCTCCAGCCGATACGGTTCAACGGCATGAAAGGGGCGCACGCATCCGTAAAGGCCCGAGAGGATCCAGAGATGGTCTTGCAGCCATGCGAGCTGCGCGGAATCCATCACCTCGGGCGCCATGCTCTGGTATTGAATGCCGTGATAGGACATGACGGCAGGGGAGATTCGACGCGCGATATCGGGATCGGCGAGGCCGGCATCGCTCAGGACAGGCATAAATTCGTGAAGCATATCCAGGCACGTTGTAAGCAGTTTGTCACTCACGCTCCATAGCACCTGCAGGCCGCCGCTGCCTTCATTCCGCTCGATATCTAGCAGCGCGCGGTGGAGGCGAGCTGTCTCGCGCACAAAGGGTGGAATGCCCAGGACTTCAAAAGCATCTTGGGCCGCGCGCATCTGCTTGGCGGGCGAAATGATGACCTGCAGCATGGACTCTCCTCTGCCAAAAAAGAAGTTGCGGTGGAATACGGTCTGTTTTGGTCGTTTATGGGCCAGTTTAGTCCGTATTTCACCGCAACTGATGAAGGGTTGATTAGGCGCGCTCGATGAAGGCCTTGTAGCCGCGGTAGGCCTCGTAGATATCGGCCTTGTTGGCGACCTCCCACAGGGCGTGCATGGACAGGACGGCAACGCCGGAGTCGATGACGTTCATGCCATACTTGGCCATGATGTAGGCAATGGTGCCGCCACCGCCCGCGTTGACGCGACCGAGCTCACAGGTCTGGAAGTCCACGCCGGCCTCGTCCATGATGTCGCGGACGAGGGCCACGTACTCGGCATCGGCGTCGTTGGAACCGCCCTTGCCGCGGCTGCCCGTGTACTTGTTAAAGCACAGGCCACGACCCATAAAGGCGGCGTTCTTGGTCTCGAACTTGCCGGCATAGCCCGGGTCGAAGCCGGCGGACACGTCGGAGGAGAGCATGCGGCTGCGGGCGAGCGCGCGGCGCAGGGCCAGCGGGCTATCCTCGCCGGCGAGCGTCATGATCTCGGCGACGGTGTTCTCGAAGAAGCGGCTCGTCATACCGGTGGCACCCACGGAGCCGATCTCCTCCTTATCGACGATGAGCGTGATGCTCGTGCGCTCCACGTTGGCGACGTCGATCTGGGCGAGCATGGACGGATAGGCGCAGACGCGGTCGTCGTGGCCATAGCCCAAAATCATGGAGCGGTCGAGGCCCATGTCGCGGGCGGGACCGGCGGGCACGACCTCGATCTCGGCGGAGAGGAAGTCCTCCTCCTCGACGTCGTACTGCTCCTTGAGGATGTCCAGGAACATCTGCTTGACGGGCTCCTTAGGAGCGTCCTTGTCGTCTTCATCGAACTTAACGGGACGGCCGCCCACGATCACGTCGAGGATCTCGGCGTCGACGGCGTCCTTGGCGGGCTTGGACATCTGCTCGCTCGAGAGGTGGATCAGCAGGTCGGAGATGGTAAAGACCGGATCGTCTGCCTTGTCGCCGATGTTGATGTCGACGGTGGTGCCGTCCTTTTTGCAGATGACGCCCACGAGTGCAAGCGGGGAGGCCACCCAGTGGTAGCTCTTGACGCCGCCGTAGTAGTGCGTGTCGAGGTAGGCCATGTCGCCGGCCTCGAAGGCGGGATTCTGCTTAAGGTCCAGGCGCGGCGAGTCCACGTGAGCACCCAGGATGTTAAAGCCCTGCTCGAGCGGGGCGGTGCCCAGGTTGACGAGCATGAGGTCTTTGCCGTGATTGGCGGCGTACACCTTGTCGCCGGCCTTGAGCGTGCGGCCCTCGGCAATCACGGTCTCCAAGTCGACGTAGCCCGCCTCCTCGGCCATCTTGATGCCGGTCTTGACGCACAGGCGCTCGGTCTTATTCTCGCTCAAAAACTGCTTATAGCCGCGGCAAAGCTCCTCGAGTTCCTCGACTTGCTGTGGCGTGTACTTTTTCCATGCGCAGGGACGCTCCATGACGCAGGCTCCTTTCGGATCGATCGTGCTGGTTGATGTACCGTTAGCCATCGTATCACGCGCGGGCCCGCGGCGGCAGGGAAGCCTGATGTGCGGTGGCCGCGGGGCGGGGAGCGTGTAAACTGGTGTGAGCAAACCGTGCCCAGCCCAAAGCGAGGTATTCAATATGTCTGACAAGCGCCGCACCTTTGCCGTTATCGACGGCAACTCGCTCATGCACCGCGCCTTCCACGCCGTGCCGCCCACCATGAATGCGCCGGACGGGCGCCCCACCAACGCGATCTTCGGCTTTCTGAACATGTTTCTCAAGATGATCGATGCCTTTAACCCCGACGGTGTGGTCGTGGCGTTTGACAAGGGCAAACCGCGCGTGCGCATGGAGATGCTGCCGCAGTATAAGGCGCAACGCCCGCCCATGGACCCCGATCTGCATGCGCAGTTTCCGATGATCAAGGAGCTGCTCACCGCGCTCAACGTGCCGATTCTGCAGTCCGAGGGCTGGGAAGGCGACGATATCCTGGGAACCATGGCGCGCCTGGGTGAAGAGGCCGGCTGCGACATGCTGCTGGTGACCGGCGACCGCGACATGTATCAACTCGTGACCGAGCACGTCAACGTGGTCTCGACCCGCAAGGGCCTGTCCGACGTGGCGATCATGACGCCCGAGAGCGTGGACGACCTGTATCACGGCATTACGCCGGCGCTCGTGCCCGATTTTTACGGTCTAAAGGGCGATACGTCGGACAACATTCCCGGCGTACCGGGCATCGGCCCCA
>CAJJVE010000200.1:0-3544 GCA_905196265.1 uncultured Collinsella sp.
GAGCCTGTTCCAAGAATCGTGAAACCCATCACTAACCTCCTTTGGATTGTTGACGTGTTTACATCGACCAAGAGAGGATAGCGCATTTCAGTCGTTGTTGACGTGTTAACATTAAATTGTCCAATTGCGACAAAGGCTTCACATTGTGTCTGCCTCACAACACCATTGCGTTATTCACTTATTCATTAAGGAGGTAGCAGCCGTTATGGATGCCCAATTAACGATAGTCGACGTAACCGGATCGACCAACGATGACCTGCTAGAAGCAGGAAAACAGGGTGCGCCGCACGGCACAGGACTTGCCGCACGGGCTCAGACAGCAGGACGCGGCCGACGCGGCCACAAGTGGGATTCAACCGCTGGTAACTTGTTGCTCTCGATTGTCCTACGTCCACGTGTTGATCCCGCCAAGTACTCTGGTCTTGCCGCCGTCAGCGGCTTAGCGGTGCTCGAGGCGCTCGAAAAGCAGGGTCTTGCAAACGAGATTGGCCTCAAATGGCCCAACGACCTGGTCGCGCGAGGGCGCAAACTCGGCGGCATTCTGGTCGAAGCCGCACGCGATAACGAAGGCAGCCCCTTTGCAGTCTGCGGCATTGGCGTCAATGTGAACTATGTGCCTTCGGAGGTTCCCGATGGCGGCCTGGCGGCAATTGGCCTCTCAGACCTCAACGAGAATGTTCCCGCCGTCGATGTGCTGCTCAAGGAGGTCTATTACACCGTCGTAAACGCTGTGGACGCGTGGGCTGATCTGCTCAACGCCATGAAAGAAAACACTGGACCGCTCGCGCCCGTCCACGGCGAATATGTCACTCACCTCAATTGGATCGGAGAGCACGTTATCGCCCGTTCCCCTGCCGGTGACGAGCTGGCACGCGGCATCTTTAAAACCGTCGATGCCTTTGGTCGCGCATGTATCGAAACGGAAGGCGGCTTGCGATCCTTCCATTTTGAGGAGGCATCGCTGCGTCCCTTGAGCGAATAGGGCGCTGCAGCCACCTACTCGGCAGCAATGCCCGGCAGTCCAAACCATTATTCAAACAAAAGAGCCCCGCTACCAACATGGCAGCGGGGCTCTGTAAGCTATGAGCGATATCGCTTAGAGCTTGATGTCGATGTCGACGCCAGCGGGGAGGTCGAGACGCATGAGCGAATCAACGGTGCCCGAGGTGGGGTCAAGGATGTCGATGAGGCGCTTGTGGGTGCGCATCTCGAACTGCTCACGGGAGTCCTTGTTCACGTGCGGCGAGCGGATAACCGTGTACAGGTTGCGCTCGGTGGGCAGGGGGACAGGACCGGAAACGCGAGCGCCGGTCTTCTGAGCGGTCTCGACGATGAGCTTCGCGGACTGATCGACGACCTCGTGATCATAGCCCTTGAGGCGAATGCGGATCTTCTGGGTAGCCAACTTAAACCTCCAAAGAGTGCGAGAGATGTTCTCGCGGATTACGTAACAGGGAGCTCGAACTTAGGCGTTCTTGCTCATGACCTCGTCCACGATGGACTTGGGCGCGGGCTCATAAGAGTCGAACTGCATCGTGTAGGATGCACGGCCCTGGGTCTGGGAGCGAAGGTCGGTAGCGTAACCGAACATCTCGCCCAGCGGCACCTTGGCACGGATGAGCTTGCTGTTCTTGCGATCCTCCATGCCCTCGATCTTGCCGCGGCGACCGGAGAGGTTGCCCATAACGTCGCCCATGTACTGCTCGGGGGTCTCGACCTCGACAGCCATAATCGGCTCGAGCAGCTGCGGATCGGACTTCTTGAGAGCGTCCTTGATTGCCATGGAACCGGCGATCTTGAAGGCGGCCTCGGAGGAGTCGACCTCGTGGTAAGAACCGTCGAACAGGGTGACCTTGACGTCGAGGACCGGGAAGCCGGCGATAACACCGGTGTTCAGGGCCTCCTGGATGCCCTTGTCAATGGACGGAATGTACTCCTTGGGCACGACGCCGCCGACGATAGCGTTGACGAACTCGTAGCCGAAGCCCTCCTCCATCTTCTCGAGCTTGATGACGGCGTGGCCGTACTGACCGCGACCACCGGACTGACGGACGAACTTGCCCTCAGCCTTCTCGACGTCGTGACCAGCGGTCTCGCGGTAGGCAACCTGGGGCTTACCAACGTTAGCGTCAACCTTGAACTCGCGGAGCAGACGGTCGACGATGATCTCGAGGTGCAGCTCGCCCATGCCGGCGATGATGGTCTGGCCGGTCTCGTGGTTGGTGGACACCTGGAAGGTCGGGTCCTCCTCGGCGAGCTTGGTCAGAGCCAGGGACATCTTGTCCTGCTCGGCCTTGGTCTTGGGCTCGATGGCAACGTCGATAACGGGCTTAGCGAACTCGATCTTCTCGAGGACGATCTCCTTGCCCTCTTCGCACAGGGTGTCACCGGTGGTGGAGTTCTTGAAGCCGACGCAAGCGACGATGTCGCCGGCGGCAGCGTCGTCACGGTCGATACGCTCGGCGGCGTTCATCTCGAGGATGCGGCCGAGGCGCTCGCGCTGACCGTTGGAAGCGTTGATCACGTAGGAGCCGGACTCGGCACGGCCGGAGTAAACGCGGACGTAGGTGAGCTTACCGACGAACGGGTCGGTCATGATCTTGAAGACCAGGCCAGAGAAGGGCTCGTCGAAGGAAGGATGACGCTCGATCTCCTCGCCGGTGTCCGGATCGGTACCGGTGACGGCCTCAACGTCGAGCGGGCTGGGCAGGTAGTCGACGACAGCGTCGAGCAGCTCCTGGACGCCCTTGTTCTTGTAGGCGGAGCCCACGAAGACGAGGTTGAGCTCGTTGGCCAGAACGCCCTTGCGCAGAGCAGCCTTGAGCTCCTCGACGGTGAAGTCCTCCTCCATGAGGATCTTCTCCATGAGCTCGTCGTCAAAGCTGGCAGCAGCGTCGAGGAGCTCCTCGCGCTTGGTGGCAGCGATGTCAGCGAACTCAGCCGGGATCTCGTCCATCGGCTCGGGGTAGGTCATGCCCTTGTCGTCGGCCTTGAAGTCCCATGCGGTCATGGTGACGAGGTCGATGACGCCCCAGAAGTTGTCCTCGGCGCCCATCGGGACCTGAGCGGCCACGGCGTTGGCGTCGAGACGATCCTTCATGGTCTCGATAGCGTTGAAGAAGTCAGCGCCCACGCGGTCATACTTGTTGATGAAGGCGATGCGGGGGACGTTGAAGGTAGAAGCCTGACGCCAAACGGTCTCAGACTGGGGCTGAACGCCGGCAACGGCGTCGAAGACGGCGACAGCGCCATCGAGGACGCGCAGGCAGCGCTCGACCTCGGCGGTGAAGTCAACGTGGCCCGGGGTGTCGATGATCTGGATGCGGTAGTCGGTACCGTCCTTCTTCCAGAAGCACGTGGTAGCAGCGGAGGTAATGGTTACGCCGCGCTCCTGCTCCTGAACCATCCAGTCCATGGTGGCAGCGCCCTCATGGACCTCACCGATCTTGTGGGTCTTACCGGTGTAGTAAAGAATACGCTCGGTCGTGGTGGTCTTACCGGCATCGATGTGAGCCATGATGCCGATGTTACGGGTATCGGAAAG
>CAJJVE010000201.1:0-3510 GCA_905196265.1 uncultured Collinsella sp.
CTTCGAGCTACTTCACTTCAAACCTTAAGAGCCTTCTCTCTGGCAGATCGGTCATCTTCATCGTATAAGTCCCAGGAAAAGCCTTCTCAAAACGGACGGTCTCGTAACCTTCGAAATAGTCGTTGGTGTTTTGCATCATGAATGGGACGAGCAACTCGTTCTCCGCCCCAACCTGTACAGCAAACGCAGCAGAGCCGCCCAGAGCCGGCATTGCCTGCGTTATCAGATCGGTATTGACCACAAAGTCATAGTTTGGCGCAGACTCCGGCACCAAATGCCAAACATACGTTTTGATTCCGCCTTCGACATTGTCCTTATTCCTGACACGCATCTTTACGGCGATAACACACGCGATGTCGGCGTCCTTCAATTTCGTTTTCGTATCCACGATGCCATATTTTGAATAATCATCATGCGCACGCTTGAGATACTCGCGCGGCGTGAGCAGCTCTGCCCCGTCTATGCAAAACGAATACCCGTCAGTCGCCACATCCTTCGACCCCAGAAACGCCCCATCCATCGAGAGCCATTCGCCCTCCGCATAATATTTCTCAGGAATGACCGTCCGGTTCCCGTTAACGACGCTCACCCTCATGCCCGCAATGCCGGTAGCAGCACAGCCGAAAAGCGCGAGCGCCGACCTTCTCGTCCACATGGCCTTCTTCATCGCGCTCACGACCTTTCCCGAACTTTCACAACGGCACCGTCGCGCATGCAGTAAACCCGATCGGCCAGCTCCTCGAGCACCTCTCCGTCATGGCTGGACAGAATAACCTCGCGACCCGTTGATGCCGCCATCGCCACAACGCGCTTGAGCATTTCCACGCCCGCTTCGTCGAGGGCATTTGTTGGCTCATCGAGAACAAGTAGCTTCGGCTTTTCCATAATTGCCGCAGCTATCCCCAGACGTTGCTTCATCCCAAGCGAATATGCTCGGAACTTCTTTTTTTCGTCTGCATCGAGCCCCACGAGCCGCAGGGCAGAGCGAATGTCCTCGGGGGTGGCAACGCCCTTGATCTGAGCGATGAGCTCCAGATTGTCGTAGCCAGACAGATATCCCAAAAAGGAAGGCGCCTCGATCAACATCCCCAGACTCGGCGGGAACGAGATGTCCGCCCCAAGCCTTTGGCCATCGATAGAGATTTCGCCTTCGGTAGGCTTGATCAATCCGCAGACCGCTCGCATAAGCATGGTCTTGCCCGAACCGTTTATCCCCTGAAGCCCAACCACAGTCCCAGGGTCAACCTCGATGGACACGTTGCGCAGAACATCGTTTTTGCCCATGCGCTTCGATACGTCCCTAACGATCACGCTCATATCTTGTCCCCCTTTTCTATAAGGTCGGCCCTTCGAAACCACAGTCCACCCAACGATAGGCATAGCGACATAATCACAATTGAAAACAAGACGCTCGAGCCCGTCGCGATTCCCTCTTTGACAATTCCGCCCCAGCGCAACAGCATTAGGGCGTTGCCTAACAGCACCCAATGCCGCGCAAATGCCGAACAGATCAGGTAGCTCATTAAAACCACAAACGAGACCGACGGCCCAAGTACAAAGCCAATCACTGCCTGCGCAAACGCAAGCGCCTCGAAAGCAAGAAAGAGACCTGTGAAAAACGGCAGCGCATCCGCCTCGCCAGCTTTGAGAAACCACGGCGCCAAATTAGCCAGCTGAAGCGACTCACCATGAATGACCGCGCTGAACGAGGCGCTCACCATCAAGCTCCAAATCACAACAGAGCAAACCACCACGAGCAGCGAAAATGCCGTTACCGCCGCCACCAAGATAAAACGCGAGACCCACCAAAGGGTTCTTGACCGGCATCGAACAAGCGCTTGCAAACCAAACCCGTGCAACGATTCGGTCGGATAATCGAGTGTTGTATAGAGAATAAGCAGAATGACAAATAGCCATCCTAACGGAGGCACAAACATGAGCCCGGGCCTAGGCTCAAACGGAGCGGATCCGGCAAACACGAGCGCGAGATTATCAGCAAACCCCAAGGCATTCGTCCGAACCCCATACACAGAAGACAAGCCGTAGGCGTACACCAAGTTCGCAACGGTCACTGCCGCAATCGCAATAAAAGTAAGGATGTTCTTCTTCAAAACGGTCCTCAGGTCCGCGGCGACCAGCCTAAACAGCATCAGACCACCTCGCGTCTTTTTAAGAATCTCGCGGAAATCAAAGAAAAGACGAACAGCAAAATGATTTCCGCAAACCCTGCTCGAATGTCGGGCCAGTTATTTAGCGATTCCGACCTGATGCTGTTAAGAATGTTGCAGTTAAAGCCGACGCATGAAAGGACGCTAAAAATCCAATCGTTAACAAAGTGCCATGCAACCATAATCAGATATGGAACGACCATCGCCTTGATTCTGCTGCGAAACACAACCGACAGACCAGTCACGGCCATGGATAGAGCCCCCAGCGTCACCGCATCGAACAGCGTATAAACCAGCACATATAACAGAGGCCGGGAATAAAACAGACCAGAAAAATAGCTATGCAGATAGAGCCCGACGTAAGTCGATTCATCGACCCGGGGGAGATACGCGGGAAACAGCATTGAGACAATCAGGAAGTTCACGAGTAGCGGAATAGCCGTGACCGCAAACGCAGAGAGAAAAGCAGACAGCATCTTCACGTTCACGTATGCATTTCTAGAAACACGTGTGCAGATCTGCGCCTCGTAACCGCTCAAACGCTCGGACAGGCATGACCACGACCCGGCCAGCATGGCAAGCAACGGCAGCGCATAGAAAAACACTGATGCCGATAGCGGTGCATTTGCACTCACAACGATCCAGTTACCAAAGCTACTTTCACGCGTTTGGCCGAGGTATGCCTGGACTTGCAAACCAACGCCATAGCCAAGCGATAACAGCTGCTTGCGCTCAGTCTCGAGCGTCCACCACGCCTCGATGGCAGCCGCCATCGAAATTACAGTTGCAACCATAAGGGTCAACGCAAATATAGGATTGCCAAATATCTTGGACAACTCGTGCCGCATTAGATTTCTATTCAAGCGACATCACCCTCCCTTCGGCCGGACCGAGCAGCAACGCTCGGCCCGGCCCTAATCACAACAAGAAGCTGCGGATTGGCTAGGAGGGAAGTTTGTTAAAATGGCCTAAGCAATCGGGGCTCCACTTTCCATAGACCGTGCCGTATCCGGACTCGGCCCATGCAGTCAGACGAGCATGGCTGCGCTTATTCTCACGGACGAGGTTGTATATCTCCCATTCACGCTCATGGTTGGAGCGATAAACGCCCTGCGTGCAATTCATGTTGCCCGTTCCTCTAGTGTCATAGGCACCGTCCACGTACAAGCGTAACGGCTTTCCTGAATAGCCTTTGATCCAAATGTAGACTGAAGATGAATCTTCTTTCTGGCGATAGCCGGTTGCGCTCGTGCCAGAACATTGAAAAGCGAAATCTCTATCTTCGTTGTTCTTGCATGTGGCAATTCCGGCATCCGCGCTCTGCGAAATGCTAGAAACCCGG
>CAJJVE010000202.1:0-3502 GCA_905196265.1 uncultured Collinsella sp.
GCGGACTAAAACGTGCACGTCAACGCCGTCTTTACATTGCTATAAACGGGCTGGAGCGCTGGCGCTAGATAATCGCATCGAATTTGGGCATAACGCGCCAGTCGCCGGCGTCGTCGAGCACGCCCCATTTGCCGCTGTCGTTGTCCTGCGCGGGCAAAAAAACGTCGGTGGAGGTGTAGAAGATGTCGCCCATGGCACGGAACTTGGGCTCGACTTGCCAAGCGCCGCTCACCGTCGAGCAGCCCCAAAGGCCGGTCGCCTGGTCCTTGACGGGTGCCCAGCCGTTGGCGAACTCGTGCGCCTCGGCAAAGGTGGCAGAGAATGCGCGCGTACCGTCGGGCAGAATATAGCCCCACGAGCCGTCATCGAACTGTACGGCGGCTCGATTTTCCACTGCCCATAGCCGTTGATGTAGCCCCAGGTGGTGCCGTCCTGTGTCGCTGGTCCCAGGCCGTTTGCCGAATCCCAGCCGCCCAGGCCCCTAAAGGTCGGCGGCACGTCGTTGCGCTTGCCGGTCTTGATGTAGATGTAGCCCCAGCTGTCCTCTTCGTTGCTGGAGCGGTAGGGGACAAAGTTGCCCAGCACCATATCGCCCATGGCGTAGTACTTGGCCTCGACGATCCACTTTCCCTGGCGGTTGAGCACGCCCCAAAAGCTGGTCTGTGCATCTTGGGCGACAGCGCCGTAGTCGTTGAAGGGCCGGGTGTCCGAGAACTGCGGCTCGATGGCCCAATTGCCGTCCTGGTCGATATAGCCCCACATGCCGGTGGTGGAATCGAGCGCGGCGGCAAGCCCGGCACCGTAAAGCCGCATATCGCTGTAAGTCGGTTTGACCTTCCAGGCGCCGGTGTCGTCAATCAGACCCCACTTGCCGTCACTTTGGGCGGCATAGCGCATCTCCACGCTGATGGTGTTAGACGACGTTGCGGAGGTGTCGGAGCTGTCCGAAGCGTCGGAGTCGCTGTCTTTTTTGCTTTTGGACGAGCTGTCGTCGCTTTTGGCGTCTGCCGCAACCGCGGTGTCATTGCCGTTGTGTAGGTTCCGCGACAGCAGGTAGGCGCCGCCACCGACAAATGCCGTAAAGGCGAGGCCCCCCGCTGCGAGAAAAGCGCGGCGCGAGACGGACGTTGCCGCCGCGGCCGTCGTGGTGGCTGCGGACGCTGTCGAGGAAAGGCCGGCAGGGGCGACGGAACCAGCGGAGCCTGCGGATGCAGAAGGGCCTGCCGCTGCGCCGCCAAAGATCGCGTTTTGTGCGACGGGTGCGGCGGTGCCTACTGCGGGCGTCGCGGGTGCGTGCATGCTCGGCGTTGCGGACGTTGCCGGGGCGGCGGGCATGCACGCGGCGGCCGACACGGCGGCATCGGCGCCATAGGCAGCCCGGGGCGCCTCGAGCACAACCGGTACGGGCAGGTAGGACGCGCGGTCCTGATGTCCGTGGTCCAGCGGGGCATCTTCGGCGGCGGCATCGGGCGCGGCTGCAAACGGGTCAACCGGAGCGGCAACGTCGTTGTCGTCCAGCGGGAACATGACGGGCTGTGCGGTGTCGAACGTTGCCGGCACGGGCTCGTCGACGCTTGCTCCCGGCCCAATGTAGGTCGTCTGGGCGTCCATGGCCCTGCTGCCCCAGACCGGCTCGGGCGTGGGCCAGTCGCCCAGTTCGCTCGATTGCCAACGGCGCAGCAGGTCGAGCATCTGCTCGACGGAGGGACGCCGCTCCTGATCGACGGCGAGTCCCGCCACGATAATGCTGACGAGCGCCTCGTCGGCGGCGGTACGGGCCTGCGGTATCTCAAAGGCAGTTTCGGTTTTGACGCGGTAGGGAGATGCGGTGCCCAGCGCCTGCAGGTTAAACGGAGTGTGTCCGCAATACAGCTCGTAAAGCACGCTCGAGAGCGCGTAGATGTCGACCGTGGGGCTCAAGCGCCTGGTCTCGATACCCGCGATGTCGTGGGTGAGCATCTCGGGCGGCGCGTACTCGGGCGTGCCGCCACGCCAGACGTCGGCGCGTACGGTAAAGGTGGGGTCGATGGGATTGAGCGCCGTGGAGCTGCCAAAGTCGATGAGGCGGATATCAAAGTCGAGTGTGGCAAGCTGGTCTTGGAGCGAACGCTCGCTCGTGGCGATCATGATATTGCGCGGCGAGATATCGCGGTGCGCAACGCCCGTGTCCAGGTGCCGTACGTTATTGAGAATGGAGAGCACGGCAACACCGATGGCCGCCACCGCGTCGCCGCGCACGCCGCCGTCCTCGGGGGAGCTGCGGGGTGATGTGCTTGAGCGTGGAGCCTTCGACCCATTCCATAACGATGAGCGGCTCGCCGTTGCTGGTGCCATAGCCGTATACGCGTGGAAAGCCCTTAAGGTGCGAGACCGTGAGCTGGTTGCGATATTCCTCGAACAGCACGGCGCGCATGCCGGCGGCGATGCGCTCGTCCGTGGTGTCGCTCACATGCAGGCGTTTGATGGCAAAGATCTCGCCGGCGGTGTTGGCGGCACGCTGGACTACGCCCGTGCCGCCCTGGCCGGCCGCACTTTGGACGAGGAACATCGAGAAGCGGCGGCGCGATTCGTCGCGCTTGGCGGGATCAAAGGCAACCGCGGGCTCAAACGTGTCGAGCACGATGAGCTCCTGCTGTCCTTGATTGTCCATCTTCGCCCCCTTGAGTGTCGGTCGTGATGAGGCGCGGGCGGCGATTGCCGTCCGCTTTCGCGCGCAATGTCCAATAATGTGGCTAGTTTCTCTCATTCGCGGTTGCGGCGCTGTTGAAAAACACCGTTTTGCGTGCAGATGTGCTGCCGCTGTGCGATGATGGGCGCATTTGAGAGGGGCCCACCGCGCCCTTATACCTAGACGAGAAAGGACCCACCATGGGTTTTCTTGATGAGATGCAGGCATCGCTCGATCGTACGGCTGCGGATGCCAACCGTGCCCTGCAGGTTAACAGAATCAAGAGCCAGATGAATGACGCCCTTAAGCGCCGCCAGCAGCTTGCCGGCCAGCTGGGTGCCAGCCTGTACGAGGCGACCAAGGACAATGCCGAGCTGCGTCAGGGCCGCGAGGAGCTTTTTGACGGCATCGCCGCAATCGACAACGAGCGTGCTCAGCTTCAGGCCCAGATCGACGAGCTCGAGCGCCAAGCTCAGGCGGCGGCCTATGCTTCTGCATTCATCGATTGCCCGTTTTGCCACAACCGTCTGCAGCAGTCCTCTATGTTCTGCTCGGGCTGCGGCAAGTCCATGGCCGAGATCCAGGCCGAGTTGGCTCGCCAGGCCCAGGCGGCTCCCGTGCCGGTCGATGCCCAGGTTGCTCCTGCCGATGGTGCGGCCGTATGCCCCGCGTGCGGCGCTCCCATTCAGGCGGGTCACGCCTTCTGCATGAATTGTGGCCACAAGTTGGCGTAATCGGCAGTGTCTGACCGCGGCTTAGACAGTCGGGGACGATACCTCAAAAACTTTTTCATGTTGCGCAACAAGTTTGCGCACTGAGCGGTGAATATGGTCG
>CAJJVE010000203.1:0-3499 GCA_905196265.1 uncultured Collinsella sp.
GCCTGGGCTGCCGGCCTGCAGGGTGCCGACCTTACGTGGAGTGTACTGTCATGAGCAAGTTGTCTCCCGCGCGCAAGCTTGCGCTCGATGTGTTGATGGAGGCCGATCGCCGCGGTATGTACGCACGCGACGTGTTGTCTTCCCGTGCTTCCGCCAAGGCCATTGACCAGCGCGATTCCGCGTTTGCGGCTCGCTTGGCGCTCGGTGTTGCCGCCACGCAGGGCATTTTGGATGAGTTGCTCGATCAGTTTTTGGATAAGCCCAAAAAGGTCGCGCCTCGCGTTCGCATGGCGCTTCGCATCTCGGCCTTCGAGATGCTCTACCTGCATACGACGGGCCGCGTTGCCGTGAGCCAGGGTGTTGAGCTGGTGCGCAGCGGTGCTAAGTCTGCCGCGGGCCTGGCTAACGCTGTGCTGCACAAGGTTGCGGACAACGTTGAGGACTTTGCCACGGCATCCGACGTGGATGAGTCCGAGCGCCGCCTGGTTCGCCTGTCTCGTTTGATGGGTCTTCCTCGCTGGCTCTGTGCTCGTATTATGGCCTCGTTCGATACGCCCGAGGGTGCGCTCAACTTTGCCGGCAATCTGGCTCCTGCGCCGCTTGCTCTGCACGAGAATGCGTTTGCGACCAAGGCCGACCCGTATATCTCGCAGCTCGTTGCGCCTGTCTTTCCGGGCTGCCATGCTCCGGTCGATGCTCAGGTTACGGTTGCGTCCGGCGTGTTTGAGCGTGCTGCCGCGGTTGCCTCGGACCTTAACGCCCAGCTTATCGCTACTGCCGCGACACGTCCCGGTCGTTGCCTGGAGATTGGCGCCGGTCGCGGCACCAAGACCTATGTGATGATGTGCCAGGCCAAGCGTGCCGGATATGAGCATCAGCATACCGCGCTCGATCTGCACGATCGCAAGTGCGATCAGAATCTCGCGCGCCTGCATAAGGCGGGTATCTCGGGTGTTCGTACGGTGTCGGGCGATGCCTGCGAGCTCAATGAGGTGCTTACGTCGTTTGATGCCATGCTTGGCGAGCCTGCCCTGTTCGACACGGTGTTTATCGATGCGCCGTGCTCTGGCACCGGCACCATGCGCCGTCACCCCGAGATACCGTGGCGTTTGACCGAGAACGACGTTACGACTGAGCTGCCCAAGCTGCAGCTGACGATGCTCAAGGAAGCAGCCGCGCGCGTGGCTGCCGGCGGTGAGCTTATCTATGCCACCTGCTCGGTTTTTGACGAAGAGAACACGCAGGTCATGGACGCCTTCCTGGCCTCTCCCGAGGGCGCCGGCTTTACCGTGGCGCCGCTCTCCGAAGCCCAGATTCTTCAGCTTCCCGATTTCGCGCAGGCCAAGAAGCTTGTCTCCGTGCGCCAAAACGACCGCGGGCTTTTCCAGAGCGTCCCCATAAACGCAGATTCCTACGACGGCCACTTCTGCGCCCGCCTGATCCACAAGTAACTACTAAGTTGCGGTGAAATAGGGATTGAATAGCGGCATCTACCCGCCAAATAGTCCTTATTTCACCGCAACTCGGAAGGTCGTGCGAGTGGAGTTCGCAATAGCGGTAAAGAGTGGGAAAAATAGTCCTGTCTCAAACTTGCTGTTATCAAAAGTAGGGCGGATTACGGGGCTAGATTGGTGATGCCCGACCACAGCAAAAATGGCCTAAATAAAACCCCAGGTAGATGTCTTGTTGCAATTTGCAAATTACCGGAATGGATAGAGGTTGTCGATTCAGCCCCGTAATCCGGTAGAGTTTTGAAATGATACAAACTTAGCATCAGCCAGAAATCCAATCTATAGAAAAGTTGCGGTGAAATAGTTCCTGTTTGGCCGTTGAATGGGCTGATTCAGGAACTATTTCACCGCAACTCATAAGGAAACCTGGGTGTCGGGACCGCTTGTCTCTAGTGGTTGTGTGGGCAGTTGGCACAGCAGCCGCTGGTGGCGTTGGTGCTGGAACCACCGCTGCGCTGGTCGGTGTTGTAGAAGCCGCTGCCCTCAAACTTGATGCCGCTGGCCGAGAACGTCTTGGCCGCCGGAGCGCCGCAGCTCGGGCACACGACCTCGGGGGTCTCGGACATGGGATGCTCAACCTCAAACACGTTGCCGCAGCTCGAGCACTTGTAATCGTAGCGCGCCATAATACTTCCTTTTCAGCACAAAGCGGGCAGATCGCTCTGCCCGCATAAATTCAAACAGCTGTAACTGTACCCTATATCGGGGGTTTTATCACGCTTCGCTCCAGAATCTATGGGTGTTGCGCAGGAGCTGTGCAGTTTTGCCCTCGGCGGCCGCAACGTCGGCCTCATCGGCCTGCCAGGTCCAGTTGCCCGTGGCGACACCCGGCACGTTCATGCGCGCATCGTCGCCTAGCCCCAGAACATCCTGCAGCTGCATCATCACCAGGGGAGCGTCGCTCGCGAGCGCGTCGCCCATCAGCTTGGCCGCCACCTCAACACCGCTCGGCTCGTCGCCGCCCGCAAAGGAGCGCGTGCACCAACCGGCGAGCGTCGAGGTGTCGTGCGTCGAGGTGTACAGAATCTTGCCCGGCGTGGGATGCACACCGCAACGGACGTCGTAATCGCTAAACTCCAGCACGTCCATACCGGGGAAGCCGCAGGTAGAAGCCATGGCGCGAACGCCGGGCGTCAGGTAGCCCAGGTCCTCGGCGATAAAGTTGAGCGGCCCCAGCTCGTCATAGGCGGTCTGGAAAAGGTCCTTGCCCGGGCCCGCCAACCAGCGACCGTCGGCACAGGCCTTTCCGGCGGGAATGCTAAAGTAGCTGTGGAATCCCAGGAAGTGGTCCAGGCGCACGCGGTCGTAGAGCGAGAACGCGCGACGCAGACGGTCCATCCACCAACGGTAGCCGTTCTCCTTCATGTGGTCCCAACGGAAGGTGGGGTTGCCCCACACCTGGCCCTCGGGTGCAAAATTGTCGGGCGGCGCGCCAGAAATCTCAATCGCCTTGCCGGTATCGGACAGCCAGAAGTTCTCGGGCTCGCTCCACGCATCGGCCGAATCGTCCGAAACATACATAGGAATGTCGCCGATGACCTCGATGCCCTTCTTGTGCGCATAGTTCATGAGCTCGCACCAGGCCAGGTCAAAGCGGTACTGCATGTACGCCTGTAGCTCTGCCTCGTCGTGGAAACGCTTGTCGTCAATCAGATGCTCGTTGTAGCGCGCGACATCGGCCGGCCAATCGTGACGCGATTCGCCTTCAAAGTACTTCTTGACGGCCATGTAGACGCAGTACTTCTCGAGCCAATCGGCGTTGCGATGCTTAAACGCCGTGTAGAGCGGGTCTGCATCCTCGCCGCCTCGGGCCTTCCAAGTCTCAAAGTCGGCCGCCAGCTCCTCTTGGCTTTCGGGCAGTAGGTCAATATTGCCCGCAAAGGCCGAAGGCCCAGCGTAAGGGGAGCGGAAGAAGTCCGTCGGGTTGACAGGCAGAATCTGCCAGTAGCGCATACCCATAGCGGCCAGGTGGTCGATAAAGCGACGCG
>CAJJVE010000204.1:0-3485 GCA_905196265.1 uncultured Collinsella sp.
TTGCGAGCCATATGTTTTACTTCGCCGGGCTGGTCGCCTGCATCGAAAATTTGTGCTTGAGCCCGCATGGGGTTTCTTCAATTGAGCGTTCCGCTCGTATGCGTGATATGCTCGATGCATCTCGAACTCGTCAGATGGCCGCGGCACTCAAGGATAACCATCGTGGGCTCGGCCTGTTGTTTGGACCGATTGCCAGTGCCAAGCCTGCGCGTTGCGTGATGTATACGCACCTGGCCGCTTTTTTTAACCGGACGGGCGTCAAAACTGCTTAAGACGGCTATGTTCGAAACAATCTTGCATGGAATTGTTTCGAAATGCGTTCTTATTCACAAATACCCTTAAATAGCGCTAAACTATACAATCACTGATTGATTGTCTCCGCCATCTATGGAGTGAGGTTTTGTATGGCTAAAAAACGCAATGGGCGCCAGGATGCCATTAGAGATATCGTGCGCAACAAGGATGTTCGCACGCAGCGCGTGCTGGTAGACGAGCTCCGTGCCATGGGTTTCGATTGCACGCAGGCGACCGTTTCGCGCGACATTGCCGATATGGGGCTGCGCAAGCTTCCCGAGGGTATCTATGTCCTGGCTGAGGACTTGCATCTGCAGCGTATGGTTTCTGAATTGGTAACGGGCGTTCTGCGCACCGACAACCTGGTTATGATCAAGGCTCAGCCTGGCACCGCTTCGGGCATTGCCGCTGCGGTCGATGCCGCCGAGCTGCCCGACGTGCTCGGTTCGCTCGCCGGTAACGACACCATCTTGGTTATCGCCCAGACCGCCGAGGATGGCGAGCGCCTGGAGGCCCTCATCAACAAGCTGAGCAACTCTCGTAAGTAGGCGAGAACCGCGTCGTGCAGGCGGCTACAGAGCCTTGTAAGGGGGCGTCGACGATGGTCGGCGCCCTTTTTTTATTGCCGTATCGTGTTGAGGCGCGTGCGAGGTTTCGCGTGAAAAAGGCGCCCGAGCAGCATTGATCTGCTCGGGCGCCTTTGTTTGGCTATGGCTGGGTGCCTACTGACCCGTAGAGGGATCGGGCGTGGGCGTAGGCGTTGGAGTGGGGGAACCGCCCTCGCCGCCGCCTTCGCCACCGCTACCGTCGCCGCCGGTCGAGCCGCCGGTCGTTCCGGTGCCACCCGTGGTGTTGCCGCCCGTGGTCTCGGTGGTCGTGGTTGTAGTCGTGGTTGTCGTAGTCGTGGTCTCTTCCTCGTCTTTGTCCTCGGTGTCGCTTTCCGCCTTCTTGGTGTTGCTGGTGCCGTAGAACTTCCAGACGTTGTTGTTCTTATACGTGGGGGCCGTTCCGGTCGGGAACTCCTCGCGCTCGGTGCCGGCAAGGACGGTGTTCATGAACTTCTTAAAGACGGGCAGGTTAGTGCTGTCGCCCAGCAGGTCCGTGCCGTACTTTTGGATGGGAATCTCACCTGCGGAGTAGCCGGTCCACAGGGCGCATGCCAGCTGCGGGGTATAGCCGCAGAACCACAGGTTGGTGGTGTTGTCGGTGGTACCTGTCTTGCCGGCATAGGGCTGGTTCACACTCAGAGCGCCGGCGGCACCCGTGCCGCTGCCCTGCATGACGCCGGTCAGGACGTCGGTCACTGCCGCGGCCTCGCCGGTGGAGAGCACCTGCGAGGGGTTATCGGTGTGCTGGTACAGTACCGAGCCAGTTCGCGAATCAATCTCGGTGATGGCGATCGGCTGGCGATAGTAACCGCCGTTGGCAAACGTGGCATAGGCCGCGGCCATCTCGAGCGGCGAGATGGAGCCGGTGCCGAGCGTCATGACGGGAACGTCCTCGATATTGTCCTTAGAGGGATCGATGCCGAGCTTCTTGACGAGCGACATGATCTTGTTATTGCCGATAGCCTCTGCAACCTGGATATAGCCGGTGTTGGAGGAGTATGCCGTCGCCTGCTTGAGCGTGATGGTGCCGTAGCTTTGGTTGGCGTAGTTCTGCACCTCGGTCGTGGTGCCCTTAGCCTTGAGCGGCGAGTTGCAGTTGAGGGTGACGTTGGGGTTCATGCCGTTTTGGATGGCAGTGGCCAGCGTAAAGGCCTTAAACGTGGAGCCCACGGGACGCTTGGCCGTGGCGTGGTTCACGTGGTTCTCGTCGGCGTTATAGTCGTAGCCGCCCACCATGCACTTGATGTAGCCGGTCTTGGGGTCGACGACGACCATGCCCATGTCCAGGCCGTCGAGCGAAAGCGTGTCGAGCTGGGCACGCACGGCCTCCTCGGCAGTCTGCTGCATCGTGGGGTCGATGGTGGTCTTGACGGTTAGGCCGCCCTTAAACAGCACGTCGGTGGAGAACTCCTGCTCCAGCAGCTGCTTAACATAGGCGACAAAGTAGGGCTGCGAATACACGTCGACGCCGCTGCCCGAAATCTCGGTTACGTTGAGGGTGATGGGCTCTGCCTGCGCGGCGTCGTGCTCCTCCTGGGTGATGTGGCCCAGGCGCAGCATGTTGTCGAGAACCTTGTTGCGGCGAGACAGTGCCAGATCGGGATTGACCGTGGGGTCGTACTGCGAAGGCGAGTTGGGAAGGCCGATGAGCAGCGCGGCCTCGCTCAGGGTGAGGTCGGCGGCGCTCTTGGACAGATACGTCTCGGCTGCGGCCTCGATGCCGTAGGCACCGTGGCCGTAATAGATGGTGTTGAGGTACATCATGAGAATCTCGTCCTTGGAGTACATCTCCTCCATCTTGATGGCGATATAGGCCTCGCGCACCTTACGCTCGATGGTCGAATCGAACTGCTCCTCCTGCAGGATGGTGTTGCGTACCAGTTGCTGGGTGATGGTCGATGCACCCTCGTGGCCACCGGAGACGGTTGCCACGGCGGCACGCGCGATACCCCACAGGTCGATACCGCCGTGCTCGTAGAAGCGCTCGTCCTCGACGTCGACGGTGCCCTGCAGCACGTACGGAGAGACCTGGTCCTTGGTGACGGACTTGCGGTTTTGCGTGTAGAAGCTCGCGATCTTGTTGCCGTTGCAATCGACGATCTCGGTGGGTTCACTCACCAGATAGGCGTTGGCGTCGGTATAGTCGGGCAGATCGGACAGCCAACGGTTGACGTTGCCGATCATGCCGATGCCAAACGCTACGCCCGCGATGAGCAAAAAGCCCAAGAACGAGAGCAGAATCATGGGCAGGGCATGCGTCTTGGAACGACTGCGTCCCTGTCGTTGGCGAGGACCCATATATTGACCTCCAGGTATGTCGTGCCGGGCGGCGGGTGCGCCGCTGGGGCAGGATGGACATAAGTTATTACACGATAAACCAAACGAGGCGCGCGAGGCCTCGTGTATGCTGGATGACGGCATTTTTCAGAGTGAATGCATACCTTGTTGGTAAGGAGTTTGTCGATGGCGATTCGGACGATGGGTCCGAGCGGACAATGCGATAACGAGCCGGGGGCTGCCGGGATGGCGCTGCCCGAACTGTTGGCGCCTGCCGGCGGACTCGATCAGATGCTCGCGGCGATT
>CAJJVE010000205.1:0-3480 GCA_905196265.1 uncultured Collinsella sp.
GTCGCCGTCGTTAAGGGTGAGGTCGACGCCGGTGAGTGCGCGCTTCTCGGTGACGGTGCCCTTGTTAAAGGTCTTTTTGACGTGCGAGAGCTTAAGCATCTGCCTCATCCCCCTTCGTGTAGGAGCTGCGGAGCTTATAGCGCTCCCAAACCACGGGCACGCACAGGGCCACGGCAACGATCACGGCGGAGAGCAGCTTCATGTCGTTGGCGTCCATGCCCAGCTGCAGCACGATGGCGCGGATGAGGAAGTAGACCACGGAGCCAAAGACGGCAGAGGCCAGGCGGACGGAGAACTGCGTCAGACCGCCGGGCAGCAGGCGGCCGAGCACCTCGCCGATAACAATGGCGGCAAGACCGATAACGATGGCGCCGGTGCCCATGCCAATGTCAGCGTACTTCTGGCTCTGGCAGATGAGCGCACCCGAAAGGCCGATAAGGGCGTTGGAGAGCACGAGGGCGATCAACTTGGTGGAGTTGGTGTTGACGCCCAAGGCGCGGATCATGTACTCGTTGTTGCCGGTGGCACGCAGCGCCGAGCCGATCTCGGTGCCGAAGAACCAGTACAGGATGGCGACGATGGCCACGGCCAGCACAATGCCCAGGATGATGGCAACGGTGGACTGCGGCAGGCCCGTCATGTGGCTGACGGATGAGAAGATGGTGCCCTTGGCAAGGATGGGCGTGTTGGATTTGCCCATGATGCGCAGGTTGATGGACCACAGACTGATTTGCGTAAGGATTCCGGCGAGGATTGCGGGAATCTCAAAGACGGTGGTCAGAATGCCCGTGACGGCACCGGCGATGGCGCCGGCGCACATGCCAGCCAACACGGCGAGCAAGGGGTCGACGTTATTGTTGACGATGAGCACGGCGCAAACACAGCCGCCGAGGGCAAAGCTGCCGTCGCAGGTCATATCGGGGATGTCGAGCAGGCGGAACGTGATAAACACGCCAAGCACCATAATGCCCCAGAGGACACCCTGGGAAACGGCGCCCTGCAATGCAATGAGCATGCTTCATACCTCCTAGGATAGGGTGGACACGTGAGTCACCATGATAGCGGTAACAATGTATAAAAGAGCTGCGGCCGGATGTTTTGTCTCATCCGTAACAAGCAGGGCGAACGCCGGTCTTTGGCGTTCGCCCCTGTGGCTCAGATATTGAATAGCACGGCAACGGCGCGAGTATGGGCCCTAGGCACATCGCCGCACATGCCGCTACTCGTCCAGAGCGGAGAGGTCGATACCCAGGGCCTCGGCCATCTCGTCGTTCTTGACGACGACCAGGTCCTTGCTCGAGAGGTGTTTGATAGGCATATCCTCGGGCTTGGCCTCGCCCTTCAAGATTTTGACGGCCATCTCGCCCGCGGCGTAGCCCAGGTCCTCGTAGTTGATAGAGAGGGTGAACAGACCGCCGGCCTTGCACATGCCCTCCTCGCCGGTAACGAAGGGGAGCTTGTTCTCCTTGCAGATCTGGCCGACCTGCGAGGCACCCGCGGCGATGGTGTTGTCGGTGGGGGAGTACAGCGCGTCGACCTTGCCCACGGCAGACTCGACGACAGACTGAATCTCGTTGGAGCTCGAGACGGTGAAGTCAGTGTACTCGAGGCCCAGCTTGTCGAGCTCCTTCTTGGCGGCCTTGATCTGGACGTCGGAGTTGGACTCGGCGGTGCAGTAGAGCAGGCCGACCTTCTTAACGTCGGGCAAGACCTTCTGCATCATCTCGAGCTGCTCGGCGACCGGGGTGAGGTCGGAAGCGCCCGTGACGTTGGTGCCGGGCTTGTCGTTGTCCTGGACCAGGCCGGAAGCGGCGTAGTCGGTGATGGCGCAGCCAACGATGGGGATATCGGCCGTGGCGCCGGCGGCAGCCTGCGCGGCGGGCGTAGCGATGGCATAGATCAGGTCGACGCCGTCGCCTACGAACTTGTCGGCAATGGACTTACACGTGGACTGGTCGTTCTGGGCGTTCTTCTGGTCGATCTTGACCTTAAGGCCGCTCTTCTTGATGGCCTTGACGAAGCCGTCGTTGGCGGCATCGAGCGCGGAGTGCTCGGTAAGCTGCAGAACGCCGATGGTGTAGTCGGAACCGGCGGCAGCGGAGCCGGAACCAGAGTTGCCGCCGCATCCGGCGAGCGGAGCGAGCGCGAGCAGGCCAGCGGAGACAAGAAGGCTCCTGCGGCTGATGGTGATGTCCTTCATATCATTACCCCCAGTATAAAAATGGCTGGAAACACTGCACTAGGAAAAAGTGCAAGTGGGACTATAGTAACGCCGATGTCCATTTTTACAATAACCTGGCGGTTTTTTTAATACTGAACCGGATAGGCGGTGCTGAGGAACGACGGACGGTAACGGGGCTTATGCTGCGGGTGCGGGGCTGTCTTCTTCGTCTAGCGCGGCAAAGAGTTTCTTGCCGTCGAGCAAACACGTACTGACGTTTCTCATGCGGCTGACCTCAACGGTGCGCAGGGTGTCGTCGGCGCCTCGGGTGTCGTAGACCGTTCCCAGCAGATACGAGACGCCATCGCGCTGCCTGATGGCAAAGGGCCGGACCGTCATCCGTGCCACCTCGATTTTGCCTCGGGTCAGGACGTTTGTGATATCAAAGCTGACAGTTGTTCCATGGTCGATGGCCTGTTCGACGAGTTCGCACGTGTCGATACGCTTGGCGTACGGACGCGTTGTCTTGACGGGTGCGTTGTTGGCGGCCGGTGCCGGTTCGGGCATATCGAGATAGTCGCGAACATCGGCGCTCGCCATGGCGACCAGGTGCTGCGCCATGCTCTTTCGAATGGCTATGGGCGTCGATCGGTTGCGCATGACCATGCCGTGGAGCCGTATGATCTCTTCGTCAGCAAGTGGGCGGGTGAGAAGCCGATAGCCCACGCCGCGCTTATAGTCGATTTCGTATCCGGCGTGACGAAGTGCAGATATCGAGGTATAGATGCTGCGGCGTGCCGCCGAGATGGGCATGCGGGCGGGGTCGTCGGGATGGGCGAGGAGCTCGACCAGCTCGTCGGAAAGCAGCGCCTTGTCCTCGCCGGTGTTCTCGCTCAAGAGCTGCAGGATGCGTACGGCGCGATAGGCTGCCATCGAGGCGGAGCCCCTGGTCGTGGTCTCGTAGTTTTCAACAACGGCTTCGGTCATAGCGCCCACGTCCTTTCCTTTTTTGGTGATGGCAGATCAGAGCCTAGGGCGCGGAGCCTGGCTAAGGACGCATGGCGCCTTGGACGGTCGATGGTTGCCGGCAAACGGCGGGTCGAGTTTTCAACAACCCTGCCTAACTGACCAAAACCTTGCCAAAAGCTTGACGGATGCTGTTGAAAAAAGCGCCCCTCGGCAAGCCGAGGGGCGCTGGCGTGATGCGCCGGAACGCGTTTGGTGGCGCTATGGCGATTAGAAGTCGGCGTTGCCCACGGTGCGCGGGTGCGGCAGGACGTCGCGGATGTTGCCCACGCCGGTCAGATACATGACCAAGC
>CAJJVE010000206.1:0-3464 GCA_905196265.1 uncultured Collinsella sp.
CACTGCTCGACATCCTCGATACGCCGGTGTCCCCCGAGCTTCTGCCGCCCACGGGTGACGGCGAGATTGCGCAGAAGACTGAGGATTTGGTGGGCCCGTACGAGTTACACGACTACTTCCTCTACTACCTGCTGCGTTTTGGCTTTGAGCCGGGCAAGATCTACCGCATGGCGCTCAAGAGTTTCGAGGGCGTCTACGACGCCAAGACCGTCCACACGTGGCTGCGTACGTTCTACCGTCGCTTCTTTGCCCAGCAGTTTAAGCGCAGCTGCCTGCCCGATGGCCCCAAGGTGGGCTCGGTGACGCTCAGCCCGCGCGGCGATTGGCGTATGCCGAGTGACGCCAGCTCGCGTCTGTGGCTTGCGCAGATCGACGCGCTCAATCCAATTGACTAAGGTTGGCTAAATTGAACCAATACGGGGGTTGCAAGCGTTACACTTTTGAAATCTGATGGCCCGTATCGCGCGGCGCTCTTGTCGGAGCGCCGCGTTTTTTATATCGAAAGGTGGCACCATGCAGGCATCGCAGCGTCTCGACCGCTTTGGCGCGGAGGTCTTCGCCTCGCTCAACAACAAGCTTCTCGCGCTGAAGGCTCAGGGCAAGACCATTTACAACATGAGTGTGGGCACGCCCGACTTTAAGCCGTACGACCATGTGGTCGAGGCGCTCACGCAAGCAGCCCAAGATCCCGAGATGTGGAAGTATGCCCTGCGCGACCTGCCCGAACTCAAGCAGGCCGTGTGCGATTACTATGAGCGTCGCTTTGGCGTTTCGGGTATTACGCCGTCCATGGTGCAGTCGTGCAACGGCACGCAGGAGGGCGTGGGTCATTTGGGCCTGGCCCTGCTCGATCCGGGCGACACCATTCTGGTTCCCGATCCGTGCTACCCGGTCTTTGAGGCGGGTGCCAAGATCGCCGATGCTAAACTCGAGTACTATCCGCTGGTTGCCGAGCACAATTACCTGCCCTATGTGGCGGGCATCGATCCCGAGGTGGCCGATCGTGCCAAGTACATGATCGTGTCGCTGCCCGCCAACCCGGTGGGCTCGGTGGGCACGCCCGAGATCTACGAGGAGATCATCGCTTTTGCCCGCGAGCACGACCTGCTGATCGTTCACGACAACGCATACTCTGACATCGTGTTCGACGGCGAGCCGGGCGGCAGCTTCTTGCAGTATCCCGGTGCGCTCGAGGTGGGCGTTGAGTTCTTCTCGCTCTCCAAGTCGTTTAACGTCACCGGTGCCCGCATCGGCTTTTTGGTCGGTCGCGAGGATGTGGTCTCGGCCTTTGCCAAGCTGCGCAGTCAGATCGACTTTGGCATGTTCTTCCCGATCCAGAAGGCTGCTATCGCCTGCCTGAACGGTCCGCGCGATGAGGTCGAGGCGCAGCGTCTGAAGTACCAGGAGCGCCGTGATGCCCTGTGCGACGGTCTTGAGGGCCTGGGCTGGGAGCGTCCCAACGCGCATGGCTCTATGTTTGTGTGGGCCAAGCTTCCCGGTGGTCGCACCGATTCCATGGCGTTTTGCGAGGAGCTCATGGAGAAGGCCGGCGTTGTGGTGACGCCGGGCGCGAGCTTTGGTCCTTCGGGTGAGGGGCACGTGCGCATGGCGCTGGTCTTGCCGCCCGACCAGATCGCTTTGGCTGTCGAGGCCATTCGCGAGGCGGGCCTGTATTAGATGGCTATTTCGGCTCGTCAATAGCTCGAAACCGATTTCGTGCAGTTATTTTACGAATCCTGCAAACAATTTCGGTAAACGGTCGATTTTTGGCTGCGAATAGGAGCATAATCAAAGTCCCGATTGGATGTATTGGGATTACGACAAGCCGCTCGGGTCGTTCCCGGGCGGCTTGTTTGTGGAGAGAGATGGGAGTTTCTAATGGTTAACGAGAAGAAGGTCGCTATTGTCGGCTGCGGTTTCGTCGGTTCGTCTTCGGCGTTCGCACTGATGCAGAGCGGTCTGTTCTCCGAAATGGTCCTCATCGACGTGGACAAGAACCGCGCCGAGGGTGAGGCCCTGGATATCGCGCACGGCATGACGTTTGCCGAGCCGATGAAGATCTACGCCGGCGATTATTCCGATGTCGCCGACGCCGCCATGATCGTCGTCACCGCTGGCGCTGCCCAGAAGCCCGGTGAGACCCGCCTGGACCTGGTCAACAAGAACGTCAGCATCTTTAAGTCCATTATTCCCGAGATTAAGAAGTCCGGCTTCGACGGCATTCTGCTCATCGTCTCCAACCCGGTCGATGTTCTGACCTACGCCGCCATCAAGATGTCCGGCCTGCCCGAGGGCCACGTCATCGGTTCCGGCACCGTGCTCGACACCGGCCGCCTGCAGCAGATGCTTGGTGCCCACGTCGAGGTTGACCCGCGCGATGTCCAGGCCTATGTCATGGGCGAGCACGGCGACTCCGAGTTTGTCGCTTGGTCCAGCGCTCAGGTTGCCGGCGTTCCGCTGAACACCTTCTGCGAGCTTCACGGCCACCTGGAGCATGAGGCTGCCGAGAAGCGCATCGCCGAGGACGTCAAGAACTCCGCCTACACCATCATCGAGAAGAAGCACGCCACCTACTATGGCGTCGCCATGGCCGTCAAGCGCATCTGCACCGCCGTCATGCGTGACGAGCAGACCGTTCTGCCTGTCTCCTCGCTCATGGTGGGCGAGTATGGCCTGTCCGATCTTGCCATCTCCATGCCGACCGTCGTTGGCCGCGACGGCGTTGTCTGCCGCGTTCCCGTGCCGCTGAACGATGACGAGCGGCATGAGCTCACCGTCTCCGCCAAGGCCCTCAAGGACATCATCGACAGCGTCGATTTCTCCTGCTAAATCAAGCTCGCTGGAGCGAAAAGCTACAATGAAGGCGTCCGGGTCCACACGGCCCGGGCGCCTTTTTGATGCAAAGTAACCTGACCCCAATGCACCATAGTTGATGGGAGGGCCATGTCGGATTCGCCTAATTTTTTGACCTATGCCCAGACGGCGTTTGATCCGTTTGAGGAGCGGCCGTTCTGCGCGGTGGATAGCCTGGTCTTTGCGTGGTTGTCCTATTTGCGTTTGCCGGGTGATATGGCGGAACTGACGAACTGGCAGGGCCTAGACGTACGCGAGCTGCTGCGTGCCGAGTGCTACCGGGACATGATTGATGACTTGTGGGACCCGGAGGGGAGTAGGGCCTTGCTGGAGGCCGTGGCGGCAAGCCCTCGCTTCCGTGGCGTGCACGTTTGCGGCTATCGTGCCGTGAGCGATGTGGTGGCGACAGAGCAGTTTGCAGCCATGGCGTTCCGGTTTCCGGCGGGGTTTAGCTATCTTTCCTTCCGGGGGACCGACAGCACGATTGTGGGCTGGAAAGAGGACTTTAACATGGCGTTCCGGTGTCCTGTGCCGGCCCAGGAATCCGCGGCGCGTTATGTGGACGAGGCGGCGGATGCGATTGATGGGCCGCTTTTGTGCGGAGGTCATTC
>CAJJVE010000207.1:0-3453 GCA_905196265.1 uncultured Collinsella sp.
TTCGGCAGAACATGTGCAGACTCCCCTCGATCGGCGCCCGCGCGAATACCGGGCGCATCCTCATCCGCCTCTATCCTATGCGCGGACTTGCGCCCTTTGTTGCGCAACATTGCCGGGCTCTCGTCCGGGGAAGCCGTATCCCGTTCCGAGCGCCGATTCCGGGACGCGCTTTCCGCTATAGACCTCAACCGGAAAGCGCATCCCGTTTTGACGCTTCAGAGTGGGACGCAGTTTCCCCGAGGGGCCCCATCGGGAAATCGGAGACCGGAATTCGCCTGAGTAGTGGGATACAGTTTCCGCAGCAGGCCCGTCTGGGAAACCACGGCCCAGAATTCCCCTTGCACCGATCTGTCGATTGAACATCGTTGCGTGTTCGCGCTATCATGCATGGTTACAATTGGTTAGCCATGGCAAACGGTTAGCCATGGTAAACAAAATGCAACGCCCTGTGGGCGCCGGGGGAGGAACACGGACGTGAAGCTCGATACACTCGAGATTGGAAAGGACGCCGTTGTCGCATCGGTGACATCGGACGACCAGGCACTCCGACAACATATTTTGGACATGGGCCTAACACCGGGCACCGAAGTCACCATGATGAAGTACGCCCCCATGGGCGACCCGCTCGAGATTCGCCTGCGTGGCTACGAGTTGACGCTGCGCAAGGACGATGCCGCACGGATTGAGCTCGTGGGTGTTCACGACACCGATACGGGTCCGCGCGCTAACGCCGCAATCGGCACGACGGAGCACCCGGCACTCGGCGAGGGGACGTATTCGCCCCGTGCGGCAAAAACGGCCGTGCCCGAGGGCGCGCCGCTGCATTTTGCCCTCGCCGGCAACCAAAACTGTGGCAAGACCACGCTGTTTAACCAGCTGACGGGCTCCAACCAGCATGTCGGCAACTTTCCCGGCGTGACGGTCGACCGCAAGGACGGCACTATCCGTAACCACCCCGAGGCGAGCGTTACCGACTTGCCCGGTATTTACTCCCTGTCGCCGTACACGGGCGAAGAGATCGTTAGCCGTCAATTCATCCTTGACGAAAATCCCGACGCCATCATCGACATCATCGACGCTACCAACATCGAGCGCAATCTGTACCTGACGCTGCAGCTTATGGAGCTCGACCGCCCCATGGTCATCGCGCTCAACATGATGGACGAGGTGACGACCAACGGCGGTGCCATTGACGTCAACCTGCTCGAGAGTCTGCTGGGCGTGCCTGTTGTCCCCATTAGCGCTGCCCGCAACGAGGGTATCGGCGAGCTGGTGGACCATGCCCTGCATGTGGCGCGTTTTCGCGAGCGTCCCGGCCGCCTGGACTTTTGCGCGCCCGATGGTCCAGACGGCGGCGCGCTGCATCGCTGCATTCACGGCATCGCCAACCTTATCGAGGACCATGCCGCGACGGCGCACATTCCCGTGCGTTTTGCGGCGACCAAGCTGGTTGAGGGCGACGAGCTGGTGACCGAGGTGCTTCACCTGGACCGTAACGAGCTCGACGCTATCGAGCACATCATTACCCAGATGGAGGGCGAGGCCGGCACCGACCGCCTGTCCGCGCTGGCCGATATGCGCTTTAGCTTTATCGGTGACGTGTGTGGGCGTTGCGTCGTTAAGCCGCATGAGAGCCGCGAGCATGTGCGCTCCGTCAAGATTGACCGCATCCTGACAGGTCGTTACACAGCCATTCCGGCGTTCCTGGTGATCATGGGCCTCGTTTTTTGGCTGACGTTTGGCGTGATCGGCGCGGCGTTGCAGGGACTCATGGAGGACGGCATCGCTGCCATCATCGCCTCGGCCGATGCGGGTCTCAAGGCGTTCGGCACCAACGATGTGGTGCGCTCGCTGGCTGTCGACGGCGTGCTTACGGGCGTGGGCAGTGTGTTGACCTTCCTGCCGATTATCGTCGTGCTCTTTTTGTTCCTCTCCATTCTGGAGGACTCGGGCTACATGGCGCGTGTTGCGTTTGTCATGGATAAGGTGCTGCGTCGCTTTGGCCTGTCGGGCCGCAGCTTTGTGCCCATGCTCGTCGGTTTTGGCTGCACCGTGCCGGCTATCATGTCGACCCGTACGCTCCCATCCGAGCACGACCGTAAGATGACGGTCATGCTCACGCCGTTCATGAGCTGCTCGGCCAAGTTGCCGGTTTACGGCTTGCTGTGCGGGGCGTTTTTCCCGCAGGCGACGGTTCCCGCCATGGTCTCGCTCTATCTGATCGGTATCGTGGTCGGCTGCATTGCGGCCTTGGTGCTCAACCGCACGGCATTTAAGGGCGATCCGGTGCCATTTATCATGGAGCTTCCCAATTACCGCCTGCCGAGCGTCAAGACGACAGTGATGCTGGCATGGGATAAAGCCAAGGATTTTATTACCAAGGCCTTTACCATTATCTTTGCCGCTACCGTGGTCATCTGGTTCCTTCAGACGTTCGATATCCGCTTTAATGTGGTCGCCGATCAGTCGCAAAGCCTGCTTGCGGGCCTCGGCAGCATCATTGCGCCGGCGCTGGCGCCGCTTGGGTTTGGCGACTGGCGTGCATCCACGGCGCTCGTCACCGGACTTATCGCCAAGGAGAGTGTCATCTCGACCCTCACGGTGCTTTTGGGCGCGACCTCGCCTGCGGTGTTGTCGACCATGTTCTCTCCGTTTACTGCCTACGTGTTCCTGGTCTTTACGCTGCTGTACCCGCCCTGCGTGGCAGCCATCGGTGCCGTCAAGAGCGAGTTGGGCGCGCGCTACGCCGTTGCCGTGTTCGCGTTTCAGGTGGCAGTCGCCTGGATCGTGGCGTTTGTCGTGCATTCGGCGGGCATATTGCTGGGGCTGGCTTAGTTATTTATTGACGGCGCAACCTTTGTGTATCGAATTGTTTCGGTCCCGTGTCCGTTACTGACGGATGCGGGACCGTTGCTATATAATCGCCTCCGCTCAAAATGATTGGAGATGTTATATATGAGTCAGGCAAGGCAAGACGGCATCACGCTCAGGCAGTGGCTCCCACTCGTCGGGCTCACCTGCTGTGCGTTCGTGTTCAACACGTCGGAGTTTATGCCCATCGGCCTTTTGACTGATATCGCCGCGTCGTTCTCGCTCACCGAGGCCCAGGCGGGCATCATGATCTCGGTCTATGCCTGGGGCGTCATGCTGCTGTCGTTGCCGCTCATGATGTTCGCTTCGCGTTTTGAGTTCAAGCGGATGCTGCTGGGCGTGCTGGCCGTGTTCTCGCTCGGTCAGTTCCTGTCCGCTGTGGCGCCGACCTATCCCATCCTGGTCTGCGCGCGCCTGGTGGTCGCTTGCGCACATGCCGTGTTCTGGTCAGTCGCCTCGATTATGGCCTCGCGCCTGGTTGACACTCGCCACGGCGCGCTCGCCATCAGCATGATCGCTACGGGCTCGTCCATCGCGCAGATCTTTGGCCTGCCTCTCGGTCGCGCCATTGGCTTGGCCGTG
>CAJJVE010000208.1:0-3427 GCA_905196265.1 uncultured Collinsella sp.
AATGGCCTTGGCCTCGGCCAGCAGCGGAATCGAGCGCGCGTTGACCTTGGCAGGCACCTCGGCGCGCAGCACGCGCCCGTCCACCTGCTCGATAAAGATCTCCACGCGGTCGCCGCCCGGGTTAGTGGTGAGCACCGTGGCCAGGCGCGCCATATTGCCCTGGCTAAAGCGGCTGTTGGGCACCATGACCTCAAACACCTTGGGCTTGTTGTTCTCCTCGTTGAGCTCCAGCGGCACGATCTCCTGCGCGATGATCTGGTCGCCGCGGTCCGAGCGCTCGAGCTTGCCCTTAATACGAACAAACGCATCGGACAGCTGTGCGCCGGTCTCGGGATCGACCTCGCCGTACAGATACCCCTCGGCCTCCTTGTAGGTCTTAGGGAACACCACGACGGTGGCCTCGCCTTCCATGTCCTCGAGCTGCACGATGCCCATGGGGTCGCCGTTTTTGGTCACGCGCTTGGACACGCTCGAGACCATGCCGGCCCACCACAGCGCCTTGCCCTCGGGAATCTCCTGGTTGATGGTGCCGCCCGTAGGATTCTGAACTTCGTAGCCGGTATCGATCTGCGAGAACGAGAAGTCGCGCGCTTTGCTGAGCGCATACTCAAACGGGCGCAGCGGGTGGTCCGAGACATAGATGCCCAGAACCTCCTTCTCCTGGCTCAGCTTAAGGTGGCGGTCCCATTCCTGACCGTCCGGATCGGGCACGCTGACCTCGAAACCCGAGCCCTCAACATCACCAAACATGTCGAAGAACGAGGTCTGGCCGCTCGCGCGGTCCTTCTGGCGCTTTATCGCGGCGTCGATGATGTTCTCGGGGTTGTTCTTGTCCACAAAGTGCATCATCTGGCGGCGCGGATAGCCCGTGGAGTCGAAGGCACCTGCCTTGATCAGCGATTCGATCACGCGGCGGTTGGCCTGGCTCGAGTCCACGCGCTCGACAAAATCGTGCAGCGTCTTAAACGGGCCGCCCGCCTCGCGCTCGGCGATAATCGCCTGCGCCACGCCGGTACCCACGCCGCGGATGCCGGCCAGGCCAAAGCGCACGCCTTCCTTGGTAGCCGTGAACTCGGTACCGGACTCGTTGACATCTGGCGACAGCACGGGGATACCGTCGTGACGGCATGCCGAGACGTAGTGAACGATCTTGTCGGTCTTGCCCGTATAGGACGTCAGAACGGCCGCCATGTACTCGTGCGGATAGTGCGCCTTAAGCCATGCCGTCTGCATAACCAGAATGGCGTAGCCGGCGGAGTGCGACTTGTTGAAGGCGTAGGACGCGAACTCGAGAACATCGTCCCAAATCTTCTGGGCGACCTCGCGCGTGTAGTTGTTCTTGATAGCGCCGTTCATCCAGTGGTCGTAGGTGGTCTCGTCCGAGCCATCCTCCCAGTGGAGCACCGTCGACGTGAGCAGCTTGATCTTTTTCTTAGCCACGGGCTTACGGATACGCGAGTCCGATTCGCCCTTGGAGAAGCCGCACATCTCGACAGAGATGAGCATAACCTGCTCCTGGTAGACCATGGTGCCGTAGGTTTCGCCCAGGATGTCGTCCAGACGGTCGTCGTAGGAGACAGCCGGTTCCTTGCCGTTCATACGGTTGATGTAGGACGAGACCATGCCGGCGCCCAGCGGGCCCGGGCGGTACAGGGCAATCAATGCCACGACGTGCTTGTACTCGGTGGGCTTCATGTTCTTGATCGTAGCCGTCATGCCGGCGGACTCGACCTGGAAGACGCCGGCGGTGTGGCCGGAACCCATGAGCTTAAAGATCTCGGGATCGTCAAAGGGAATCTCTTCCTCTTTGATGTCGATGCCGAAGTTCTTTTTGATGTTTGCCTTGGCCTTGGAGATAACCGTCAGCGTGCGCAGGCCCAAGAAGTCCATCTTGAGCAGGCCCATGTCGGCGACGGTATGGCCCTCGTACTGGGTAATCTCGACGCCGCCCTTGGTGTCGAGCTTGGTGGGCACGTGCTCGTTGACGGGGTCGCGGCAGATCAGAACGGCGCACGCGTGCACGCCCTCGCCACGGGTGAGGCCCTCGATCGAGAGCGCCGTGTCGATAATGCGGCGGGCGTCGTCGTCCTTTTTATAGGCCTCGGCAAAGTCGGGGTTAAACAGATCCTCTTTGCCGGGTTGTTTGTCGAGCACCTGTTTGAGCTTGACCTTGGGGTCGCTCGAGACCATCTTGGACAGGCGCTGGCCCATGTAGACCGGGTAGTCCAAAACGCGCGCGGCATCGTTGATGGCCTGCTTGGCCTTGATGGTCGAGTAGGTGATGACGTGGGTGACCTTCTCGGGGCCGTAGAGCTGGCGAACGTGCTCCACGACCTCGAGGCGCCGCTCATCGTCGAAGTCCATATCGATATCGGGCATCTCGGTACGCTGCGGGGACAGGAACCTCTCGAACATCAGGCCGTTCTCGAGCGGGTCGAACGCGGTGATGTTCATGGCGTAGGCGACGATAGCGCCGGCGGCCGAACCACGGCCGGGGCCGACGCCGATGCCGTTGTCCTTGGCCCATTGCACGTACTCGGCAACGATCAAAAAGTAGGCAGCGAAGCCCTTGTCGCAGATGACCTTGTATTCGTACTCAAAGCGCTCTTTGATGTTGACGCCGCCGATCTCGCGCGTGGCCCAGTCGTCACCGTAGTGCTGGCGCAGGCCCTTCTCGCACTCGCGGCGGAACTGGCTCTCATGCGTCTCACCGGGATCGAGTAGCGGGAAGCGCGGCAGGATGATGGAGTCCCAGTCGAGCTCGACGTAGCACTTATCGGCGATCTCAAGCGTGTTGTCGCAGGCCTCAGGGCAATACGGGAACATCGCCCGCATCTCCTCCTCGGTCTTCATGTAAAACTCCGAGCCGGTCATGCGCATGCGGTTGGGGTCGTCGACCTTGGCGTTCATGCCAATACACATGATGACGTCCTGCACGGGCGCGTCCTCGCGGCGCAGGTAGTGGAAGTCGTTGGTGGCGATGACCTTGACGCCCACCTGCTTGGCGATGTCGATGAGTGTGCGGTCCATCTGCTCGTCGGTCAGGCCGTTGTCGGTGGTGATGCCGTGTTCCTGGATCTCGATGTAGAAGTCGCCGGGCTCGAAGGTGTCACGGAAGGTCTCGGCCCACTTGATGGCGCCCTCCATGTCACCGCGGTCGATGTACTTGGGGATGATGCCCGCGATGCAGGCACTCGTGCAGATCATGCCCTTGGCGTGGCGGCGCAGGTTGTCGAGCGTCACGCGGGGCTTATAGTAAAAGCCCTGCACGGCGGCCTCGGAGACCGTCTGCATCAGGTTGACGTAACCCTCCTGGTCCTTGGCCAGGAGGATCATGTGGTAGAGCTCGGGCTTGTGGTCGCGGGCGAGTGTCTCGTCCGGCGTAAAGTAAACCTCGCAGCCAAAGATGGGCTTAATGACCAGGGGC
>CAJJVE010000209.1:0-3426 GCA_905196265.1 uncultured Collinsella sp.
CTCCTTTGTTAACTCGCTACAGGGTTACTGGGCTGATTTCATTTTTGCTACCGTTCGGCGGCGTTGATGGCTCCCTTGTTGGGGCTTTCTTTTTTATCTCGCTACAATGGACTTCAAGAGTTCTAATGACTTGGAGTTTGGTATGGCTGTTGTTAATGTGTTGCCTTCGGATGGGAAGGTTATTGACGAGGGTCCTGTTGGTTGCTCTGTTGATGTTTGCTGCGATGACTTTCGCCATCTCGATATTGGGCTACCGCCTGAGATTCTTCGTCTTAAGGATGCCGGGTATTTGACGCAGGCTGTTGCCGCCTGCGATCGCCTTTTGGAGCAGAACCCTGAGCCTTCGCTGGCTGCCTGCGTTCGTGCCGAGCGGTATCGCATGCTTGAGACGCCGCTTCATTTTTCGGTGTCGCGCGATCGAGCTATTGCGATGATCCGCGAGGAGTGGCCTGGGTTTACCGAGGAGCAGTTTGACGATCTGATTGACCGTAAGCGTATTGACTGGCGCTTTATCGATGGCGAGCTGTTCGTTCTCGACAACTTCCTCGATTCGCTTCGCGTATATCCCAAAGAGGTTCCCGGCATGCGTCCCGATCCTACGGACGGAATTGCACTGCGCAACGAGATGCTCAAGGAGATGGAGTCACAAAACGGATTGACTCGCGTTATTACGCTTAAGGCGTCCTTGTTTGTCCCCGGCGCTCTAGAGGGGGAGACCGTTCGCGCTTGGCTTCCCGTAGCCGCCACCTGCCGCCAACAGTCTCAGGTCGAGATTCTCGACATGACGCCGGAGGGTGCTGTTGATCCCGCGAACGCTTCGGCGCGTACCGCCTCGTGGTCTTCTTCGAGTGAGCGCTCATTCTCGGTGACTTATCGCTATCAAATCAATGCCGCTTATCGCGATATTTATGGGGGTGCGCTTCCGTCGCATCCGTGTATGGACGCGCCGTTGCCCGAAGATATTTCTGAGGACCGTCCGCACATTGCATTCACGCCGTATCTGCAGCAGCTGACGGCCGGTGTTGTTGACGGACTCGAGGATCCGCTCGATCGCGCTCGTGCTATCTATGATTATCTGACGCAACATATCGACTATCGCTATCAGCCGCCGTACTTGCTTTTGGGATCTATTGCCGATGACTGCGCGCATTCGCTCCGCGGCGATTGCGGAGTTATGGCGCTCACGTTTATCACCATGTGCCGTATCGCGGGCGTGCCTGCCCGTTGGCAGAGCGGCCTGTACGTTGCGCCCGATTCGGTGGGGTCGCACGACTGGGCAGAGTTCTATACGCCGCAGACCGGTTGGCTCAACGCCGACGTGTCATTTGGATCTTCTGCTCGCAGGATGGGGGAGGAGTGGCGCCGCCGTCACTACTTTGGCAATCTCGACCCGTGGCGTATGGTGGCCAACAATCGATTCCAGGCAGAGTTTGAGCCCTCTTTCGACGGCATGCGCGAGGACCCTTACGATAACCAGATGGGTGAGGCTTCGGTCGACGGTCGCGGATGCCGTCAGCGCGAGATGCTCCGCACAGTCGAACTCATCGAAATGCTCGAAGTTCCATTTTCGGACTAATCGGTAGAAAGCTGTGATAAACTAACTCACGCATTACGTGCCCGAGTGGCGGAATTGGCAGACGCAGTGGACTCAAAATCCACCGTTGGCAACAACGTGCGAGTTCGAGTCTCGCCTCGGGCACCATACATGCAAGTGAGCGTTCAAGGGGGTTGCGGCCCCCTTTTTCGTGCCGAACTCGCGTGAGCGCGCGAAGCGTTAAGCAAACAGGCCTGCGGCCTGTTTGTAGCGGCGCGTGGCGAGGGCGCCGCGCGTCCGAAGCCCGGGGCTTCGCGAAGCGAAGGCCCTTCGAGTCTCGCCTCGGGCACCATACATGCAAGTGAGCGTTCAAGGGGGTTGCGGCCCCCTTTTTCGTGTACGTAATGTGATAACGCGCTGTACGTGTTATTATTCGCAAGGCGTTGTTCCCGCAATGCCCTAAAGAGGAACCCGAGGGTTCCCACCTTTTGGCGCCAATGAGCAGCTGACTGGTCATACAACTTAGATTCCCTTCCTCAAATCGAGGAACTCTATGTGTACGACCTGGTTGCTGAGAAGCGCCGGGTTATTTTTTTATGAATGGAGGTAGGGAAAATAGCTAAGTCTGATGACACCCGCATCAACGACGAGATCACTGCATCTTCGTGCCGTTTGATTGGCGTCGATGGCTCTCAGCTCGGCCTGTTCGCCATCCGCGATGCCCAGCGCGTCGCCGACGATCAGGGTCTCGACCTAGTCGAGATCGCTCCCAACGCGGAGCCGCCGGTCTGCAAGGTCATGGACTACGGTAAGTTCAAGTACCAGCAGGCCATGAAGGCCAAGGCTGCTCGTAAGAACCAGTCCAAGGTCGAGGTCAAGGAAATGAAGTTCCGACCCAAGATCGACGTTGGCGACTACGAGACCAAGAAGGGCCACGTTCTGCGTTTCCTCAAGAAGGGCGCACGCGTTAAGATCACCATCATGTTCCGCGGCCGTGAGATGGCTCACCCGGAGCAGGGCCTTAACGTTCTCGAGCGTCTCGCCGAGGATCTCAAGCCTTACGCTACGGTCGAGTCCAAGCCTAAGATGGAAGGCCGTAACATGCTTATGCTGCTCGCCCCGATTAAGGGCGCCTTCGATGAGGATAAAGCGGCAAGCGATACCAAGTAACTAGTGTTCTGTAACCGATTAAGGAGTATTTCATGCCTAAGATGAAGTCCCACAGCGGCACCAAGAAGCGTTTCCGCAAGACTGGTACCGGCAAGCTTATGCGCGCCAAGGCTTTCAAGAGCCACATCCTGAGCAAGAAGTCCACCAAGCGTAAGCGTGGCTTCCGTCAGGAGACCGAGATCGCCGCTGCCGACCGCAAGGTCATCAAGTCGCGTCTCGCCTAAGTTCGCGTTCCCGTTTTTCGTTTTACCGTCTAGGAGTTGATAGAACATGGCACGTATTAAGCGCGCTGTTGCCGCCAAGAAGAAGCGCCGTACCGTTATGCATCGTGCGAAGGGTTACTACGGTGCCGCTTCGCGTACTTACAAGCATGCTAAAGAGCAGGTCCAGCACTCCCTGCAGTATCAGTATCGTGATCGCCGCAACAAGAAGCGCGAGATCCGTTCTCTCTGGATCACCCGTATCAACGCTGCTGCTCGCCTGAACGACATCTCTTACTCTCAGTTCATGCACGGCCTGAAGGTCGCCGGCATCGAGCTCGACCGCAAGGTCCTGGCTCAGATGGCTTACGAGGACATCGAGTCCTTCAACGAGCTGGCTACCATCGCCAAGAAGGCTCTCGAGGCCTAATAGATTCTGTTGAATCGCTAGGGGAGTGTCGCACCGTGCGCGGCACTCCCTCTTTTTATCTAGAGCGCTGGTTTATATAGCAAAAGCGCGGG
>CAJJVE010000210.1:0-3376 GCA_905196265.1 uncultured Collinsella sp.
GAAGCGGATGCGCGGAATCCTATACGCCGCACCAATTGAACTTGAAGCCTCCGGCAACGGGGGCTTTTCTTTTACGCCGGCATCCCATGGATCCGAACCTCAGTCGAGGCGTGAGTGTAAAGCGGACTATTTCTTATCGACTCGTGTAAGATTCCGAGTAGGTGTCGCGGCCCATCCGCGACCACTCCTTCTCTCGACGACCGATCAGGGTGATATTTCGTGGCAGAGCGTCCGACATACAAGCTCAGGTTTCTCGACCCCAAAAAGCGTTTTCCATCGATGCCAGAGCAGCCTGCGGGGCGCTCATATGGTGTTGTCTGGAAAGTCTTTGGCGAGGACCCCAAAGAGTCGTGCTATGTCGTCGAATTCGTCGGCAAAACTCACATATCGCTCTTGGGCTACGTGAGCGTGTCGGGCAAGGTTTATAAGGTTGATCGTCCTGTTCGGGAAGTACCGTTGCCCGAGGACCCTGACATGGAGCTGGTCCTTCACGAGTCCGATTCCAGTATTGGCGAGATTATGGTGAGGGAAGCTAACGGTGCAATGCGCGCGTGTGCGCGAACTGCCGGCTCTCCCGAAGGCCCCATGCGCGAGCAGTCCGACCACGAGACATGGAATTCGACCCGCGCCCTTCCTTTCGGCGAGTTCATGGCCTCGATGTTCTTGCGCTACGTGATATTTGCCAACTCCGAAAGCGCTCTTGCGAACACGGCGGGCGTCGACGGTCTCGATGCAGACATGCAAAACGTTGTCGACAAGATCAAACTCGTAAAGTTGCCCGAGCCGGTCGAGGTGTTTTTGGGCTTTGACACGGCACCGCTCCCCGATGCTATCGAGACGCTGCTTTACCGTGTTGACCATGCCGAGAATCCGAGCGGTATCGAGCGCTATGCCGCCGCCCTTATGAGCGAGATCGACTTACCCCGCCTGCGCACCATTGCTGCCAAGTCCGAAATGAGCCTAGCGCGCATCGACCGCTCAAAGCTGTTCTATCTCAATTTTGATCGCAGCCTGCTGGACCAGGACGAGATTGACATGCTGCTTGCCATCGAGTGCCGTCTCAATCGCCTCTCTGGCATCCTTGAACGCATCGGGGCCGGATTGGTCCCGGCGGCATCCTCGCCGAGCCTTGAGGGCTGCGCGCTCTTTGACGCGTGGCATATCGCCAAGACGACCAACGATGTTCCCCGACTGCTCGATACGGCCTCGAGCGACAACCCGTGGGGCAAACCGGGAACGGTGGCTTGCCAGCCGGGCGGTGAGTGGGATGTGCGCAGCCGCTTCGCGCGTATTGTCGAGGCACTTAACGTGGTCACACGGCTCGACTATACCTATCGGGCAAACGTTGCCGAGGGGATTATGCTCGTTCGGTTTGGGCACTCTGTCGTGGATGCCATGCCACAACGTGAATACGACGCCCAGGATGATGTTTGGCGCGAGTTGGACGAGAGTGCGCGTGCGATTTGGGCCGCGGAGCACGACGCGCGCGTGGCGCTTACGCTGGCAGCGGCTTGCTTTGCCGCAGGTGCCTGCATTGCGCGCTGCTATGTTCAGATTGCGGCTCCCGACGGCGAGCAGGGCGAGCGCGTCATTGCAACATATTCCTTTGGGCGTGCGGCCTATCTGGCCAATTGCGTGCCTGTCGCCAAGGATCTTGAGAGCATGGATATGGACGATATGCCGTGCAAGCGCATGCTTGAGGCATATGAGTCGGACGCGCCGGATGCGATTGAGCCTGCAGAGGTTCACGCTCGCCCGCGTGACGACCACCGTTCGCTGCCGCCGGCGTTGCGCGACCTGCTGCTTGCCGATACGGCTGATGAGCTCGAGGTCATGGAGATGGACGATGACCCGTATGTGGCGCGCGTCGTTGAGTTGCGCGAGCAGGCAAAAGTTGACCGTGCAAGCGCGTTTGAGGGCTTCTCCCGTCTTGTTGAGGAGTTGGAGGCTAAGTGCGCCGTTGCCGAGCTTTTGGCAACGGGTCCGGTCCAGACGCAGTTTTGCGACAACCAGCTGGTACGCATGGTGCTGCCGGTAATGGAGGAAGACCGCTCCGTTCGTATTTTGCGTGCTCCCGATGCGCTGTACTTTGCCCAGCACGAGATCTGCAGTTATTACGCCGAGCAGGAGGATTTTGAACGGGCATTGCCCGAGGTGCGTCGTCTTTACGATCTGGCTCGCTCGTCCATGCAGTCGCACTTTGCGCTCATCAACGTGCTGGCGCGCCTGGAGCGCTTTGACGAGATTATCGAGGTGGCGCGCCACGGCCTGCGCATTGCCAGTGACCGTTCCGCAATCGGTTATCTGTTCTATCGTCTGGCGTTTGCCTATTGGAACTGCGACCAGCTCGAGCTCGCGTTGGCGTGCTACCGCCTCGTGCCGCGCGGCGAGGAGTCGGGTAGCAGCGCGCTGGAGGAAATGCAGGGCCTTATGAACGAGATGGGCGTCAATGAGCCGCCGACGTTCGAGGATGCGGTTGAGACCATCCGTAAAGCCGGGCTCGAGCTGCCTCCCGTGCCCGCCGTGACCAACCAGCTGGCGGATGCTGCTGTGCAGTTGGTCGATAACGGCTTCTTTTTCCTGGCGCGCGTCTGCATCTTCCAAATGTGGCGCACCATGGGCAACGACGAACTTGGCTCCCTCAACCGCTCGTTGGGGTAGGGGCGAAAACTGCAAGGAGGAAAGGCCTCTAGGCAATTAGAAAATTCCCTCTTGCTCAACTTCGGCTGTTTGGTTACTATAGAACGGCTGTTACGGAGAGCTGACCGAGAGGCCGAAGGTGCTCGCCTGCTAAGCGAGTATGCCCCAAAAGGGCATCTGGGGTTCGAATCCCCAGCTCTCCGCCAGTATGAATTGAAAGAAGGGTCCCATTTGGGGCCTTTTTTTATTATCGAGAAAGGGCGCTGGGGATTCGAACCCTCAAAAAAGGAGGCATCCTTTCGGATGCCTCCTTTCGGCGAGCGTATTGTCCTTCGACCCTACATCTCGGGTGCCTTGGCTACGGTTTCGCTTTCTGCCGTAAGCGGGCGATTGTCGATGCGGCGGCCCAGGCGGTCGAGCTTCACAAGGAGCCACTCAATGGGATTCGGCCCCGAGCCTTCTTCGTCGGCAACCAAATCCATGACGGCGATCTTGGTGCCGTCTTGCTTGAGCGTCACGCTACCCACCTTGTCGCCCACATGTACCGTGCCCGAAAGGTCATCATAGGTAACCTTCTCGGTCACCTCTCCGGCAAGCGCAAAGACGGTCGCCTGAGCTGCGGGATCGGCGAGCGTGGCATCGATCGTCTTGTCCGTCCAGTCGGTCTGGCTGATGCGCGCGATGAGCGGATTGCCGTTGGCGGTCTTTTCCTGCGTGTTGGCGATCGCAACCGTCA
>CAJJVE010000211.1:0-3373 GCA_905196265.1 uncultured Collinsella sp.
GAGGAGTTGATGAACGCACCACCGACGACGGCGCCCAGATACGGGTTGGCGCCAAAGGCCTTAGCGGCGGAGTAACCGATCAGGATCTGCAGAATGCCAAAGGACGTGCCCGAGACCAGGTCGGCAATCTTGTAGATAAAGTTATTGGTGTCGAGCGCGATAAAGCCGTTGGAGGCCATAAAGTTGAGGGCGCTCATAATGCCCAGCAGCAGACCCGAGGCCACGATGGCAGGGATGATGGGGACAAAGACGTCGCCGAGCACCTTAATGGCGCGCATAAAGATGTTCTGCTGCTGCGCCGCGGCCTCCTTGACCTCGGCCTTGGTGGCAGCCTCGACGCCACTGAGCGCGATGAACTCCTCGTAGACCTTATTGACGGTGCCAGTGCCAAAAATAATCTGGAGCTGGCCCTGGGCTTCAAAGACGCCCTTAGCGCCGTCAATATTCTCGAGGGCCTCCTTGTCAACCTTCGCGTTATCGGCAATCACCAGGCGCAGACGCGTGGCGCAGTGTGCGGCCGAAACAACGTTGCCGGCGCCACCGATGTTGTCGAGCACCTCTTGGGCTGATTTGCGGTAGTCCATGACTTCCCTTTCCTCCAACGGGTGCATGCGCACCCGACTACCTTTGACACTTACACTGTAATCGTTTTCAGTTTCATATGTCTGTAATCGTTTTCATAGTAGGGTGAACGGTAGGAAAAAGCCGGCGAATGGTAGTTTTACCGCAAAAACAGGGGCCTCAAAGGCAGGCAGACATGCCCAAAGCCTAGACATTCATAAGTTGATGGCCGAGTTTGAGCGTCTTGAGACCGCGCTCCCCCTCCAGGCCATCGAGCGTGTCGAGCAGCATGCTGGTGGCCTCGACGCCACTGGTCAGATACCCATAATGCACAGTGGGAATGCCGCCCGTCAGCGCGCGCAAAAACGCATTGTCGCCAAAACCGCTCACGCGGTGTATGCCCTCGCCCATGCCGCGAACCTCATCGATGGCACGCAGCGCGCCCGCCGCCATGGTATCGGTCGCGCAGGCGATAAACGAAACATCGGGTACTTCGCCCAGCAGCTCGCGCGACGCACGATAGCCGGAATCGAGGGTAAAGGACCCGCGGCGAATCAGCTCGGGATCGAGCACAACACCCGCGGCGCCCAGACCAGCTTCAAAACCACGACGACGGTCGTAACCGGCGGCACGGTCTTCCTCGGTAACTCCAATATAGGCAATCTTGCCGTCCACACGGCCCGCAAGCGCATGGCCCAGTTCAAAGGCAGCCTCGAAATCGTCATGGTAGACGCAAGCCGCGCCCTCGACGTTTTGGCCGATCAGCACAATGGGCACGTGGCAAGACGCAATGGCCGCACGATGTTCGTCGGTGATCATGGTCGCCACGAGTACAATGCCATCGACCGGGTGATTTTGGAATAAATCGAGGTACTCGAGCTCGCGATCAGGGGCGTTGTCGGTATTGGCAAGCAGCATCTGGTAGCCACGGCGACCGAGCACCTGGCCAATGCCGGCGGTAATGCGGCTAACGGATTCCGAGTTAATCTTGGGCACGATGACGCCGATGAGTTTGGTGGAGCCGGTGCGCAGCGCGCGAGCCTGGCTGGACCGCACGTATCCGGTCAGCTCAATCGCCTGCTTAATGCGCGCGGCCTTATCCGCCGAGATATATCCACCGTTGAGGTAGCGCGAGACGGCGGCACTCGAAACGCCGGCCAGCTCGGCCACATCTTTCATCTTTACCACAAGCACCCCTGTCATTGAAATCGCTTACACAATGATACCTGTTCGTTCCGGCGTTCTGACGAACGCCGGACTGCTCGACGCTGCGCGGGCATCTGCCGGGCGATCTGCCGCTCAAACCGTCGCTCGCGTACATGAAGTACGCGTCGCTCCTCTTTCGTGGCACCTCGCCACGGCAGCTGCCCGCTCGCTGACGTACGCTCGACCAGGAGCGCCCCTCTTTGTGCAATTTGCTCGCTAGGGTTCTAACCGTGATACTCGCCGTTGTATTGGATGAGCGTCAGGTCCTCCACGCCGTCGAGCGCGCGGATGGCGTCGGCATAGGGCATATCCACACCGTCCGAGAACACTTCGACGGCCATCTCGACTTTGTCGCCGCGCATAGTCTTGGACTTGACGGTGAACTTGGTGCGCCCAAAGGCGCGCACGATATCGTCACCGGTGGTCTGGCCCGTGTAGTGAATGACCATCATGTACACGCGCGCCTTGTCCTGGTGGCTCGCGAAGCCGGCGATCATCGCCACGATGACCACCGCCGTGAGCCCCACGAGCGCATACATGCCGGCGCCCGCCGTAATGCCCGTGGTAATGGCCCAAAACAGATACAGCAGGTCGAGCGGATCCTTGACCGCCGTACGGTAGCGGACGATGGACAGAGCACCGACCATACCGAGCGAGATGACCACGTTGGTCGAGATCGCAAGCGTGACCATGCAGGTGAGCACACACATGCCCACAAGCGTCACGGCAAAGCTGCGCGAGTACACCACGCCGGTAAAGAAGCGCTTGTACACGCAATAGATCAGGATGCCCATGGCGAGCGCCACGAGCAGCGACAGGCCAATCTTGGAAGGGTCGACCTGACCAAACGCCTCCAAGACGGAGTTCTTAAAAAAGTCTCTGGTGCTCATGGTCTAAATATCCCCTCGGTTCTCAAAATCCGATTCCCAGTAGTTAAAGCCGCGCAAGTAGGCGGTCTTTTCGTAACACAGGCAGTACTTGGAGACCGCCGTGAGCTCCGCCGCGCCAGGCGGTACCATATCGCGCACCAGCTGCGGGCAAAACTCGGTAAATTTGACCTCCATCACCAGCTTGCCGGGCTCCAGCACGGGCAGCGCGGGCAAGGTCGCGTCAAAGATATCAAAGCTCCCCACCGCCGCGCGCACGTTCATGTCAAACGTAATACGCACGGTTCCTTCGTCCATCACCCACGGCTCACGCTCGTAATCCACAATGGTCCGCGGGCGCATCATATTGCAGATGCACTCGATGTAGAACTCACGGCAGAGTTGGTGGGGGCTCCGCAGCAAAAAATCGTAGTCGCCGGCTAGGATCTGCTCAAACTCGCCACGCGTGAGCGGCGCGTCCTCCTTGTAAATCCAGCTGCCGTACTTCTTTTTGCGCTCGAGCTTAATCGCCTTGTCGCTACCGTTATAGATGCGCACGCGATACTTTTTGCGCATGAGAATACCGGCATCTTTTTCCTCGTAGGCCGAGTTGCAGTAGTCGTCAAAGTACAGGCTGCGAATGGTGTAACCGCCCGCCCGCGCATGCTTGTCCAGCTTAAAGACAGGCGCCATGAGACAGGCCAGCGCGGCGTGCTCGCCCTCGTTAATGAGGTACTTGA
>CAJJVE010000212.1:0-3366 GCA_905196265.1 uncultured Collinsella sp.
CACGATCGAGCGCTGGGCAGAGAGCGGGCAGTCGCCATAGCCGGGACTGAAGCGCCAGTTGCCGGCGAGCCCGTGTGCAGCGGCTGCAGCCTTGACCCGCTGGTCCATCTGCTCGACGGCGGCCTCCACATAGGCAGAGCATGCGGCGTCGAGCACGGCGCCTTCCAGGGGTTGCTGGGCTCCCGTGGTGCGCAGACGGCGTTCGGCAGACATCCCGAGGGTGCAGGCCATGAGCGCCGCCAGGCGGGCGTCTTTGAGATGTCGATAGATATCACGACCCCGCAGCTCAACATTGGTGCCAACCAAGCGGATGCAGGGCTCGCCCTGCTCGTCGACGCCCGTGGCATCGACGGCAAACACGCGTCGCACGCCGCGGGGCTCGATATCCAGCTCTAGGCGCTCGACTACAAGCTCAATTCGTCGTGACAGCTCGGGCTCAATCTGCTGGCCGCCGTAGCCCAGATACCGCAGCATCTCGGCACGGTCGACACGAGGGTGGTGGGCAGCGTCGATACGGTAAAGCGCCGGCGACGCAAGGTCGGCCGGCACTTCAACAACGGTTGTATCGACGTGCGGTTTTTCCATTACCCCAGGCGCTCCATAATGGTCGCGGCGATTGCAGGACGGTTCATAGTGTACAGGTGCAGACCGTCGGCACCGTGCTCCTTAAGGTCGCAAAGCTGACGAGCAGCATAATCTACACCGGCTGCCTGCAGGCTCTCGGGGTCGTTCTCGTACTTGGCGAGGATCTTGATGACGGGGGAGGGCAGCGACGCGCCGCACATAAAGACCATGCGGCTGATCTGCGACTTGCCCATAAACGGCATGATGCCCGCGGTAATGGGCACGGTGATGCCGGCCTTGTCGGCAAGCTCGCGGAAGCGATAGAAGCACTCGTTATCAAAGAAGAGCTGTGTCACAAAGAAGCTCGCGCCGGCGTCTTGCTTTTGCTTGAGGTGCTCGACCGAGAGGTTGAGATCCTCGCAGGCAATGTGGCCTTCGGGGTAGGCTGCGGCGCCCACGCAAAAGCCGGCGTCGACGAGCTCGGGGATGAGGTCGCGGGCGTAGGCGTAGTCCGAGGCGGGCTTGTCGTCCTCAGTCGCGCCAGCGGGAAGATCACCACGCAGGGCCAGGATGTTTTCAACGCCGGCGGTGCGATACTCGTCGATCTTGGCGGCGATATCGGCGTGCGAGCGGCCCACGCAGGTAAGGTGTGCCACCGAAGGTGTATCGAATTCGCTCGTAATCATATGCGCGATGGGGGCGGTGGTGGCACCGTTACCCGAGCCGCCGGCCGAGCAGGTGACCGAGACAAAGCTCGGCGAAAGCTTGCACAGATTGCCTGCCACTTCGCGAGCCGTGTCGAGGGTTAGTTCGCCCTTGGGCGGGAACATCTCAAACGAAACGGGTGTGGTGCCCTGGGATGCTGCCTGCTTAAAAACCTCGTCGACGCGCATATCGTGCTCCTTTAGATGCCTGGGTGCGATGTTTTGTTGCAAGGATTCTACAGCACCACTGCGCTAAGGTGGAGTTTCACTCGCTATTTGGGGATACCAATCGAAAATGCTTCGCTATCGGCATTTCCTATAACAGGGTAGTCAATCTAAGATGGGGCTATATTGAATGGTATTTGATGCGAAATACCAGTTAAGAAAGCCCCGTCCCAAATTGACTACCCTTAAATCGTGGGGAGAGGTCTGCAATTTATACAGTTGATTGGCTGTTGAGGGTGGCAACGCCGCCTCGATAGGGTAACCTCATTGATTGGTTTCGCGACAGCAACATAACGGTAATGTCGCGGAAACACGGCGAGTCTAAGCTATGACTCGTTCGTTAGTAATCAACACCGCATCTCACGCGGTGCCGATACGAAGGGAGTTCCGTATGGCCGATCTTACTGACCGCTTCGGGACCATGGTGTTCTCTGAGGAAGTCATGAAGGACTACCTCCCCAAGGACATTTGGAAGCGCCTTGCTGCAACCCTCGAGGACGGTGAGCCGCTCGACCTGGATGTGGCCAACGCCGTTGCCCACGCCATGAAGGTCTGGGCCATCTCCAAGGGCGCGACGCACTACGCGCACTGGTTCCAGCCGCTTTCGGGCATTACTTCCGAGAAGCACGACAGCTTCCTCGATCCCACCGAGGACGGTCGCGCCATCACCAAGTTTACGGGCAAGAACCTCATCCAGGGCGAGCCGGACGCCTCCAGCTTCCCCAACGGCGGCCTGCGCGCCACCTTCGAGGCCCGTGGCTACACCGCCTGGGATCCCACCAGCCCCGCCTTCATTAAGGACGATGTCCTGTGCATCCCCACGGCTTTCTGCTCCTACACGGGCGAGGCCCTGGACAAGAAGACCCCGCTGCTGCGCTCCATGACCGCGCTCTCGCGTGAGTCCAAGCGCGTTTTGGCGCTGTTTGGTAAGACCCCCAAGAAGGTCGTTCCTTCCGTGGGCGATGAGCAGGAGTACTTCCTGATCAAGAAGGACGCTTACCGCAAGCGCAGGGACCTGGTCATCACCGGCCGCACCCTCTTTGGTGCTGCTCCCTGCAAGGGCCAGGAGCTCGAGGAGCACTACTTTGGCGCTATCCGCCCCACCGTCTCGGCCTATATGAAGGACCTGGACGATGAACTGTGGGCGCTTGGTATTCCCGCCAAGACCAAGCACAACGAGGTCGCTCCTTGCCAGCATGAGCTCGCCCCTGTCTATGGCGAGGTCAACGAGGCCATCGACCAGAATCTGGTCATGATGGAGAAGATGAAGCTCATCGCCTCCCGTCACGACTTGGTCTGCCTGCTGCACGAGAAGCCCTTCGAGGGCATCAATGGTTCGGGCAAGCACAACAACTGGTCGCTTGGCACCGAGTCCGAGAACCTGCTCGACCCGGGCGACACCCCGCTCGACAACCTGCAGTTCATCGTCTTCCTCACCGCGGTGATCGAGGCCGTCGATAACTATCAGGAGCTCTTGCGCGCCTCCGTTGCCTCGGCCGGCAACGATCATCGTCTGGGCGCCAACGAGGCTCCTCCGGCGATTATGTCCATCTTCCTGGGCGACCAGCTTACCGAGGTCGTCGAGAAGATCATCGATGGCAAGGCTTCCGTCCATGCCACGCGCGGCGTGCTCGACCTGGGCGCCGATACCCTGCCCAAGCTGATGCAGGACAACACCGACCGCAACCGCACCTCCCCGTTCGCCTTCACCGGCAACAAGTTCGAGTTCCGTGCCTGCGGCTCCGAGCAGAACGTCTCCGACTCCAACCTGGTGCTCGATGCCGCCGTGGCCAAGTCACTCAAGTCCTTCGCCGACGCACTCGAGGGTACGCCCGAGGATAAGTTCCAGGACGCCGCGCTCGAGTACTGCAAG
>CAJJVE010000213.1:0-3331 GCA_905196265.1 uncultured Collinsella sp.
CATCATGATGACGCTCACGAAAAACAGCGAAACCGTTGCCGCGGGAATGCTCCGCAACAGGACCTTATAGTCCTCCATGACCTTCTTGATCATTATGTACTCCTTTGGTTTTAGGTTTAACGAGCAGGATATCGGACCCGAACTGCTCGGACGCCTCGGTCTTGAGACGACGGTGGGTATGATAGCCGCTCACACGGCATCAGGCAAGCAACCGGCGCGGCAGCCCCGCAGGGCCACCGCGCCGATGCGCTAAAACGCTACGTTGCCAAACTCCGACAGGATAAGGTCGGGGTTGTGGTCAGTTGCCCAATCCACGTTCCACGGGCTCGTGAACAGCAGCAGCTTACCGCCACGCATGTCCTCGACGCGCAGCGTGTCGCGCGTGAGCGAAAGAGCCGGGATATCGATGGTGTCGGGGTCGTTCTGGATCCAGCGGATATCCGTATAGGGCAGTGGCTGGCGACGAACCTCAACACGGTACTCGAGTACCTCAAACTGCAGCACGCCGACCACGCCCACGATGACGCTCTCCATGCCGGCACCCAGCTCGCGGAAGATCTGGATGGCACCCTCCTGGGCAAGCTCCTCCATACCCTTGACGAACTGCTTGCGCTTGAGCGTGTCGACCTGCGTAATGCGAGCGAACATCTCGGGGGCAAACGTCGGGATCTGCGGATACTGCACATGGCGCTTGCCGGAGCACACAGTGTCGCCGATGCTAAAGATACCCGGGTCGAACAGGCCCACGATATCGCCCGCGTACGCCTCGTCCACGATGGCGCGGTCGTCGGCCATCATCGACGTGCCCGTGGCAAGCTTGAGCTTGCGGTTGCCCTGCACGTGGAAGGCATCCATGCCGCGCTCGAACTTACCCGAGCAAATGCGCACAAAGGCGATACGGTCGCGGTGGTTCTTGTCCATGTTGGCCTGGATCTTAAACACAAAGCCGCTAAAGTCGTCGCGGCAGGGATCGACCGGCTCGCTGGTGAGCGTATCGGTATAGGCACGCGGCGTCGGGGCCAGACGCAGGAACTCCTTGAGGAAGGGCTCCACGCCAAAGTTGGTAAGTGCCGAGCCAAAGAACGCCGGGCTCAGCTTGCCGCACGCCACGGCATCCAAGTCGAGCTCGTCGCCGGCGCCATCGAGCAGCTCGATGTCGTCCATCAAGTTCTTATGGTTCTCCTCGCCGATGAGCTCATCCATGGCGGGGTCGCCCAGCTCGGCCTCGACCTCGGCGACCTTCTTGGTGGCGTTGGCGTGGCCGTCGCCCTCAAAGGCAATGACGCGACGGGTCTGACGATCGAACACGCCGCGGAAGTTGCGGCCGCTGCCGATCGGCCAGTTCATAGGATACGTATTGATACCCAGGACGTTCTCGATCTCTTCCATGAGCTCAAACGGATCGCGAGCCTCGTGGTCGAGCTTGTTCACAAAGGTGAAGATGGGAATATGACGCAGCGTGCAGACCTTAAAGAGCTTTTTGGTCTGGGCCTCGACGCCCTTGGCGCCGTCGATGACCATGACAGCGGCGTCGGCGGCCATAAGGGTACGGTAGGTATCCTCCGAGAAGTCCTGGTGACCGGGGGTATCGAGGATATTGACGCAGGCGCCGTTATAGGTGAACTGCAGGACCGAGGAGGTAACGGAAATACCGCGCTCCTTCTCGATGTCCATCCAGTCCGAGACGGCATGCTTGGCCGAGCTCTTGCCCTTGACCGAACCGGCGGTCTGAATGCTGCCGGTATAGAGCAGCAGCTTCTCGGTAAGCGTGGTCTTACCGGCGTCCGGGTGGCTGATAATCGCGAATGTGCGGCGCGACGAGATTTCATCCGACAGGCTTGCCATGCGGATCCTTTCTTGCATTGAGTGCATTACGTCGTTGTAACCGTACTATTGTAGCCGCGAAATCTCGCTCTAGGGCGCCTATCAGGACAAATTCATCAGTCAGAACGTGAACGGCTAGTTATCGAAAGTATTCTGCAGCAGACTGTCTCAATCTGTAACAGCAGGCGACCCAAAACGGACCCAGGCGTTACAGATTGAGAAAAACAAACTTGCCCGCCGACACAATCTCAATCTGTAACATCTGGCCGCCCAAATTGGGTCTAGCTGTTACAAATCGAGATAAACGGAAAGGCAGGCAGCCAATGTCTCGTTCTGTAACATCTAGCCGCGCAAATCGACTCTTACTGTTACAGATTGAGACAAATAGGCAGGCGGGAAAATAACATCTCAATCTGTAACAGCTGGCGACCAAAAACGGATCCAGATGTTACAGATTGAGATTGTTTTGGAGCAAGCGCGGCGCCGATGGTCTATTCCACATTTAGCTCTTGCATAACTGTGCATAGTGTATATATACTGTGCTTACCCGTGTAGCCCAACAGCTAAGGAGCCGCTGTGGACATCATCCTATCCAATTCGAGCGATAAGCCCATCTACGAGCAGATAACCTCGCAGGTCAAAGCTCAGATCTTATCGGGCACGCTCGCTGCGGGAGCCAAACTCCCCAGCATCCGTGCACTCGCGAGCGACCTGGGCGTGAGCGTAATCACCACCAAGCGTGCCTACGCCGACTTGGAGCAGCTTGGCTTTATCTGCACCGTGCAGGGCAAGGGCTGTTTTGTCGCCGAGGGCAACCAGGAGCTTTTGCGCGAAAACCAGCTCTGCCATATCGAAGAGCTACTTGCGAAAGCGGCGAGCCAAGCCGAAACCCTGGGCGTCACGCGCGACAAACTGCACGAGATGCTCGACCTGGTAGCCCCCGAAACCATGCAGTAGCCATCTGCAAGAAAGGCTATACCATGCAAAACTTGCTTGAACTCAAAGGCATCTCACACGCTGTAAGCGACCGCTTTTCGCTGCGCGACGTCACGCTTGCCGTGGAGCCTGGCCAGATCATCGGCTTTGTTGGTGCCAACGGTGCTGGCAAAACAACGACGATTCGAGCTGCTCTCGGGCTTATAAAGCTCGATGCCGGCGAAGTGCACCTGTTTGGGCAGCGCTGTGGCGCCGACGCGCCCGATGAGTCGCAACGCCATCTACGCTCCCGCGTCGGTCTTGTCCTGGACACGTGCCCCTTCCCCTCCACGCTCAAGGTGGGCCAGATCGAGTCGCTCGTAGGCCCAGCGTACCCCACGTGGGACCGCGAAACGTTCGCCGGATTCATCAACCGATTTGGCCTCGATCCCAAGACAAAGGTCAAGGACCTCTCCCGCGGCATGGGCATGAAACTGCAGCTTGCCTGTGCGCTCAGTCACAAGGCCAAGCTGCTCGTTTTGGACGAAGCCACCGCGGGCCTCGATCCCATGGCACGCGAGGAACTGCTTGA
>CAJJVE010000214.1:0-3290 GCA_905196265.1 uncultured Collinsella sp.
CTGTTTAACCTGTGCATTCTGGGCGTGTTCTTGATCGTGGCGCTCTTTATCGGCCTGCAGCTGCGTCCGCTGCTGCTCAACCTTAACCTGCTCTTTGATAAACAGCTCTCCACGACCGGTATGATGATTTGCGAGTCCAACGACCTGCCGCGCCAGCGCTACTCGCTGCGCACGGCCATGCGCGTCATGCTCGATTCCGATTCGTACCGTCGCGAACTGCTCGATCATGCGGTCGCCTTTGAACATCGCTACCCGTACTACATCAAGGGCGGTTTTGCCGCCGTGGTGGGCGTTCAGGTCCTGCTCTTTGTCCTGTCGACGGTTCTCGATATCGACAATAACGGCAAGATCATCCTGCTTGTCATTTGGATCATCTCGGTTATTGCCATCTGCGGCTGGCTTATCAATATCGAATATATCCGAGCGAGCCTCAATACCCAGATGCGCATCTCGGCGCTTTCGGATGAGGACCTGCGTCGCGAGATGCGCGAACACACGGCCGCCATTCCTGCCGCCCGCCACATGTTTGGCCTCAACGCCAGCGAGCGTGGTGCCAAGGGCGGCGATCAGTCCACGGGCCGCTTGCCGCATATCGGCTCGCACCATAAATCTCAGGGCAGCGACAGCACAGCCACAAATGATGGAGATACCACCGCGCTTGGCAAGCACTCCAAAGGAGGTGAGGCATAAATGAAGAACATCCTGCATCTGTTTAAGCGCGATGTCCAAAACGTGTCTCGCTCCGTGATCGGCTTGGTTGTCGTGATGGGCCTCATTATCGTACCGTGTCTGTACGCGTGGTTTAACATCGCCGGCAGCTGGGATCCGTACGGCAACACCGGCAATCTTAAGATCGCCGTGGTCAACACCGATGAGGGTTACGAGAGCGATTTGATCCCCGTCGAGGTTAACGTGGGCGAAAACGTGACCGCCACCCTACGCGGCAACGAGAGCTTCGATTGGGTTGTGCTCAACAATCGCGAAAAGGCTATCGAGGGCGTTAAGTCGGGCGCGTACTATGCTGCCGTCGTTATCCCCAAAACGTTTAGCGCTGACATGATGACGCTTTTCTCGACCGACGTGAAGCATGCCGATATCGAGTTCTACGAGAATCAGAAGGCCAACGCCATTGCGCAGATCGTGACCGAGAAGGGTTCGAGCGCCGTCCAGAGCCAGGTTAACAAAACTTTTACCGAGACCATTACGAGCATCGGTCTTAAGACGGTGTCCAGCCTGCTCGATTACATGAGCACCGACCAGGTCAGCAACTTTATCGCCAACCTGTCCTCGACGCTCGGCGATTCGGTCCAGGACCTGCAGGACGTTCAGGCCAGTGCAACGTCGCTTGCGGGCATTTTGAGTTCTACGTCCGATTCACTGACATCGGCGGGCGGCATGCTCAAACAGTCCGGATCGACCGAGGAGTCGGTGAAGCAGCTCATGCAGCATGCCGAGAGCGGTATTGCCGATTCCGAGCAAGCGCTCAAGTCCGCCAGCGATGCAATCGATGCCGCTATTGATGGGAGCGCAGGTTCGTTCGATAACGTTTCTACCGAGCTCGCAAAGGCATTCGACGCTGCAAACCTGCATGTCAATCTTACGGTGCGTCAGCTCAACGATGGCGCAGCGTCACTCAAGAACCGTGCCGACGAGATTGATGCCACGGCGAATGAGCTCCGTAGTCTTGCTGGCCAGGTGAGTAACGATAAGCTCAAGGCAGGGCTTGAGGACGCGGCTGCTGAGCTTGACAAAACCGCGGCGGAGTACCGCAACAATGCCAATGAGCTGACGAACATCGCGACGTCGCTCACGAACAGCATGGCCGAGGTCAACAGCTCGCGTGCCGAGGTCGACCAGGCCATCGCCGATGCCAAGGCGGGTATCTCGGGTGCCAAGTCCGACTACGATTCTACGTTCTCGGTTAAGGCCAAGGAGCTCAAGAAGACCATTTCGGGCGTTCTGGATTCCCTGAACGGTATCTCGGGTGACCTAGATAGCGCCGTGAGCGGTCTGACCGACGCCTCTGGTTCGCTCGCGAAGGGTCTCTCCAAGGCTGCAAGGCTCGTCAACAAGGCTTCCGATCAGCTGGGTGAGGCATCGGACAAGATTAGCGCGTTCAAGGACGAGCTCGACGGTGCCCTTATGTCGGACGATCTGGCCACGATCAAGACGATGATCGGCAACGACCCCGATGGCCTCGCCGTGTCGCTTTCCGGCCCCGTTGCGCTCGATCGCAAGCCGGTCTATCCGATCCGCAACTACGGCTCGGCCATGGCGCCGTTCTACACGATTTTGTCGCTGTGGGTGGGCTCGATTGTTCTGGCGGCCATGATGAAGGTCTCGGTTGACGATGAGCTCATCAACGAACTCATCCCCGTGCGCCTGCACGAGATCTACCTGGGCCGTTATCTGTTCTTTGGCGGTCTGGCCTTGCTGCAGGCAACGCTCGTGTGCGCGGGCGACATTCTGTTCTTTGGCATCCAGTGCGACAACCCGCTGCAGTTTGTGCTGGCGGGCTGGGTCGCGAGTCTCGTGTTCTCCAATATCGTCTACACGCTTACGGTGTCGTTTGGTGATATCGGCAAGGCGCTCGCGGTCGTGCTGTTGGTCATGCAGGTCGGCGGTTCGGGCGGCACGTTCCCCATCGAGATGACCGGCCCCGTGTTCCAGGCGATTTATCCGTTCCTGCCGTTTACTCACGGCATCAACGCCATGCACGCCGCCATGGCCGGTGCCTACCATATGGAGTACTGGGTTGAGCTGGGCATTCTGGCGAGCTATCTGATTCCGTCGCTGGCCCTGGGCGTCGTCTTCCGCCGCCCAGTCATCAAAGCCAACGACTGGATTATCGAAAAGCTTGAGAGTACTAAATTAATCTAGTTACGCGGTTTTACCAAACCGCGTAACGGCTCGACGCTGCAAACGACCCTAAGCGGCAATCTGACGTTCAATTTCAAGGGCGCGACCAGAAGGTCAGCGCCCTTTCATTTCACGTCACCTTGCTCGCTTAGGGTCGTTTTCGCTGACGTTGACGAAACATCGAGGTTATTCAAGTCGGTACTTTAGTGCGGTGAATTGCGTGGGCTGCTTGGTTGTTGCTACAGTAGCGGGGCGTGCCGGGGGTCCGGTGCGCCCCGTTTTTATTTGACCATGAGGCGGCACGCAGCCATACGCGTGCGGACACCACGCCCAGATTGAGTGTGAGGATGTTCCATGGCCCAATACGCTGCCAGCGAAATCGAAAACTTGCCCGATAGCCCTGTGGCCCGTGAGGATTTGGGCGCGGGCGG
>CAJJVE010000215.1:0-3259 GCA_905196265.1 uncultured Collinsella sp.
CAGAAGCCGGGTCTTCCGTTCACGAAGCGTCCAGTTCGTCGTGCTCAGCAACGATTTGGACCATGAGGCATTCGAGCAACTGACCCGCCACCTTAAAGAGGCTGTTTTCGCTCCTGTTCAAATCGCGGGCGACACCATTACTCCCGTCTGCCTTGTCGTCCCGGCCTTTTACGAGCAGTTAACCCATCAAGCGACCGCCGTTTTAGGCGAACTCGACCGTCGCCTTCGCACGGCCGGCGGGCTTGTTCCCAACGACAGCCTCCCCATACCCGAGGCGGAGCGCAAAAGCGCCATCGCCGAACGTATCGACTCGCTCACGGGCCTCTATCGACCCAGCGAGTTTATGCGGCGCGCCAACGCATTTCTCGAGGCAAGGCGCGACGACACCTGGTGCATCGCCACCGTCGACATGGGTCACATGCGCCTGTTTAATGAATGGCACGGCCAGGCCGAGGGCGACCGCGTACTCGCCGATGTGGGCACGGTCCTCAAGGACATCGAGAATGCCGATATGGGCGTCGCAGGGTACTGGGGCCAAGATGACTTTTGCGTACTCATCCCCTTTAAGCACATCACCGTCCATCAAATCTACAACCGCGTTCGCGAGGCAGTAGCCAGGCATGATGACGGCGTAGGTTTTTGGCCGTCCATGGGCATTTACCCCATCGACTCCAATGAGGAGATCACCATCGATGCGCAGGCAAAGGCCATGTTTACCAATCGACGCGCCAAAAACGACTTCAAGGAGCGCATTGCTATTTTCCGCCCCGAAGAATATGAACACGAGATTGCGTTCCACCGCACGCTGACCGAGTTCCAGTACGCGCTCTCAAATGGCCGTATCACGTACTACCTGCAGCCCCAGGTCGATATGGAAACCGGCGAGATCATTGGCGCCGAGGCACTTACGCGCTGGATTGACAAGGACGGCTCTCTCATTTCGCCCGCAACGTTTATTCCCGCACTCGAGGAAAGCGGCTTTGTGGTGACGCTCGACAAGTACATTTGGCAGGGTGTCGCCTCGTGGCTGCGCGAGCGCATCGATCGAGGACTTCGTGTGGTTCCGGTCTCGCTTAATGTGTCGCGCGTGGATATCCTTGCCTGCGACGTTGCCGAGCATATGGGATCGCTCGCCGCCCAATACAACCTGCCGCCCGAGCTCATGCGTATCGAGATCACCGAGACGGCTTATACGGGAGAGTCCGAAGCCGTGGACAAACTGACAGCCGACTTGCACACCCGCGGCTTCTCGACCTATATGGACGATTTTGGCACCGGTCAGTCCACGCTCGCGATGCTCAAGAACGTCAACGTCGACGTCATCAAGCTCGACCGCACCTTTGTGCCCACCGACCGCGATCAAGGCCGCAGCGCGCAGATCGTGTCATCGATGCTCGAGATGGCGCAGTCGCTCCATCTGCCCATTGTAATCGAAGGCGTCGAGACAGATGAGCAGGCGAACATGCTACGCCACATGGGTGCCCGCTACGCTCAGGGCTTCCTCTACTACCGCCCCATGCCGGCGAAGGATTTTGAGGCATTACTCGATGGCGGCAATAACAACTGATACGCTCGCGCGCAAAACGCCACCGCCGAAGGGGGCATTTGTCTCCATTAGCTAACTTATATCCCCAGTTCAAACCGAATTGGGGATATGATACAAACCGTTGTTCCGCCCAAGGAGGTTATCCATCATGAACGAATCATATCGCCTGGGTGAGCAATCGATTATTGCCTATCTTCAGCGACTTGCGAACGGCGTCTCGACCGCCGAACTCGATGTTGCCGCGCTGCCTGCTGAGCTACGCGCCGTTGGTGAGCAACTGCAAAAGACGCATGCCATCCTGCAACAAGAGCGCCAGCTGCTTGAGCGCAACGCCTATATCGATCCGCTCACCAACTTGGGCAACCGCAACGGATTCGACCGTCACGTCGAGCAACTCTGGCGCAAAGGCGACCCCTTCACCTGCGCCTATATTGACATCGACCATCTCAAGCATTGCAACGATAGGTTTGGCCACGCCGAAGGCAATCGCTATATTCTGAGCATCTGCCGCACGCTCTCCGAAACCATGGAGCACGATGAGATGCTGTTCCGTATCGGTGGAGACGAGTTTGTGCTCATCTCGCTCTCCGCAAACGAGATTGAACTCGAGCAGCGCTTGGAGCAGGTACGTACCAGGCTGATCGAGGCGAGCTCAGGTGGCAAGGCGCCCATGATCGGCAGCTTTAGCTTTGGCTGCTCGCGCGTCGATCCACTTGCTGGCGACACGCGTCGCCAGATGACGATGGATGCCGATCGCAAGATGTATCGCTATAAGCTTATGCATCGTGTGCAGCAACCGAAAGACGATGACGCGCCGCAACGCCCAATCGTCGATCAGCTTCCCTGCAACGACCGGGTGTTCCAAGCGATCTCCATGAGCTCCGAGACGCGCTATCCGTTTATCCTCAATCTCGATACGGGAGAATCGCAATGGTCGGTTAACGCCGTGCGCGATTTTGACCTGCCCTCCCAGCACCCTTTTAACTCACTCGACATGTGGCTCGCCCGCGTTCATCCCGAGGACCGCGACAACGTACGTGCCGAGCTCGACATGGTGATAAACGGCACATGGCACTTCCACTATATGCAGTATCGCGTAATGGATGCCACCGGAAAATACGTGCTTTGCGACTGCACGGGCTACCGCTTGGACGGTACCGATACCGAGCCCGGCATGTATGTGGGCATTATCATCAACCGAAGCCTAGCTGATACGACCGACTCGGTAACGGGCCTGGGCGATGTCCATGCCCTGGTCAACGCCATTGGCGAAATGCGTCGCGTGGCGCGCGAGGCAAGCTTTATTGCCATTAAGGTTGACGATATCGCCGAGGTCAATGCCCGCTTTGGATTCGATGCAGGCGACCGCGTGCTCGCCGAAAGCGCCGCCTGCCTTATGGAATGCTCACGCGGCAAGGGCCGCCTGTTCCGCTCAACGGGGCCGACATTCGTGGCGCTTTTCGACGACTTTGATCCCGAAGAGACCGACGCAATCGCAGACGAAATCGAACGCTTCCTGGGTTCTCCCGTGCTCATCGGCTCGCTTGAATATCAGCCACCCATTCGCGTGGCCACGCTCCATCTGGACGGCGTCGACCGTCAGCCCGTTTCCATTTTGAACGAGCTCAAAGCGCGGCTTATAGAGGCACCGCAAGTACCGGGCACCAAGCTGGACTAGCGTTGTGGGGCGCGATGTGAAACACAAGCCGTTTC
>CAJJVE010000216.1:0-3247 GCA_905196265.1 uncultured Collinsella sp.
CTTGATGACCGCAGCCTTCTCCCCCGCAATGGCCTCGAGCGTGTCGCCCAGGATGCGGATGTGATCGAGGCCGATACCCGTAATGGCAACGGCGACGGGATCGGTGGCGCTAGTGGCATCCCAACGTCCGCCCATGCCAACCTCGAGCACGGCAACATCCACCGCAGCCTCGGCAAACACCACCAGTGCGGCAGCCGTCAGCAGGTCAAACGGCGTGATCGTATAGGCGCGCTCCCCAGCCGCCACACGACGAGCATTCACGCGATGCCCCGCCTCGACAGCAGCAGAAACGCCACGGGCAAACGCCTCATCGCTCACGACGCGCCCGTCAACCTCCATGCGCTCGGGATAGCGCACCAACTGCGGAGACGTATACAGTGCGGTCTTTAACCCCTCACCGCGAAGGATGGCAGCCGAAAAACGCGTGGTCGAAGTCTTGCCATTGGTACCGGCAACCTGGATGCAATCAAAATACTCATCCGGACGCCCCAGCTCATCGAGCATATCGACAACCGTCTCAAGCAGAGGCCCAGCATCCCCAGAAATCCGCCCCGTATCAGCTGCCAACCCCACAGCCTCATCAAACGAAAGCAACTCAAACGAGAACGGCACAGAATACGACCCCGAACGCTTAGCCATAACCCAAAGTCTCCAATTACAGAAAAAGAGGCCCATCAAAAAGAATGAGCCCCTCGCGTTGACAATATCAGCCTTTACCCGCTTGCAGCAAGATCAAGGCCACAACCCAGTGGCCCTTTCACGCCAGTTGCAAACAACCACGTAAACGAACTAGGAGCGGCCCGACGCTTTGCTCGATACAAGTTCCGCACGCAAAGGACAGCACTTAATGTGCTGTCCGTCTTGCGCAGGACTGTCCGCAGCGGAGAGCAAAGCGTCGGGACGCGCCCCTCAGTAAGCCCTACGAGAAGTCAGCAACCTGAGCAGTCAGCGCCGCCAGGATCTCCTTGAGCTCAGCTGCACGGTCCCTCTTCTTCTGGACCACCGCGGGCGCGGCCTTAGCCACAAAGCCCTCGTTGGCGAGCGTCTTCTCGCAGCCGGCGAGCTCCTTCTGGGCCGCGGCGATCTCCTTCTCCAGGCGCGCCTTCTCGGCCGAAAGGTCAACCTTGCCCTCAAGCACCACAAAGACCTCGACGCCGCTGTCGACCACGGCAATGCTCGCGGCCGGCTTCTCAACGTCGGTACCCATGACCAGCGAAGCCGTGTTGGCCAGCGGCTCAATCGTGGAGCGCAGGCTCTCGAGCTTCTCGATGTCCTCGGCACCGGCGCGCACGACAACGTCGAGCTCGGCCTTGGGGCTCAAGCGGTAACGCGAACGCGTGGCGCGGGCGGCAGACACGACGGTGCGGCACAGCTCAAACGCGCGCTCAGCGTCCTCGTCGACGTACTTGGTGTAGTCGGCGGGCTCGGGCCACTTGGCGATCATAAGCGCCTCGGCGCGGTCCACGTTGCCCTCGGCGTCCAGGTCGAGCACGCTCGCCGGCATGTTGTCCCAGATCTCCTCGGTGACAAACGGCATAAGCGGGTGCATCAGGCGAATGGAGGTATCGAGCACAAAAATCAGGTTACGCTGAGCCTGCAGACGGCCCTCGCCCTTCAGGCGGGCCTTGGTGACCTCGACGTACCAGTCGCAGACCTCGTTCCAGAAGAACTGCTGCACGCCGCGGGCCATGTCACCAAAGGTGTAGTTCTCGATGCCCTCGGTGACCATCTTCACGGCCTTGGACAGGCGGCTGAACATCCAGGCGTCGGCTGGCGTCTCCACGACAGGCTCGCCGGGCGTGTAGCCCTCCATGTTCATGAGCAGGAAGCGGCTAGCGTTCCAGATCTTGGTCACAAAGCTCTTGGCCTGGTCGGTACGCGGGCTGTCGATGAGCTTCTTGGTCTTCTTGTCGATGTTCGCGTCAAACTTGACGTCCTGGTTGTTGGTGCACAGCGTAAGCAGGTTGAAGCGCATAGCGTCGGCACCGTACATACCGATAAGGTCCATGGGGTCAACGCCGTTGCCCTTGGACTTGGACATGCGGCTGCCGTCCTTGGCCAGGATCGTCGGGTAGATGACGACGTCCTTAAACGGCACCTCGTCCAGGAAGTACAGCGAGCTCATGACCATGCGGGCGACCCACAGCGCGATGATGTCGCGCGCGGTGACCAGCGCCGTCGTGGGGTGATGACCCTCGAGCAGCTCGGGCTTTTGCGGCCAACCCTGCGTGGCGAAGGTCCACAGCTGCGAGCTGAACCAGGTGTCCAGCACGTTCTCGTCCTGATGCACGTGATGACCGCCGCACTTGGGGCACACGTCGGTGTCCTCGGTAAGGGCGTCCTCCCAGCCGCAGTCCTCGCAGTAGAACACGGGGATGCGGTGGCCCCACCACAGCTGGCGCGAGATGCACCAGTCCTTAAGGTTCTCCATCCAGGTGGTGTAGGTCTGCGTCCAGCGCGCGGGGTGGAAGGTGACCTTGCCGGAGTTGACGGCGTCAAGCGCCGGCCCCTTGAGCTTGTCGACGGCCACAAACCACTGCTCGGACAGCCACGGCTCCAGAGCGGAGTCGCAACGGTAGCAATGCATGACGGAGTGGTCGAGGTCCTCGACGTGATCGAGCAGGTCGTGCTCCTCGAACCACTTGATGACGGCCTCGCGGCACTCGTCGCGGTTCATGCCAGTAAACTCGCCGTAGCCCTCGACAACCACCGCGTGCTCGTCGAAGATGTTGATCTGCGGCAGGTCGTGAGCCTGACCCATGGCGTAATCGTTGGGGTCGTGGGCCGGGGTGACCTTGACGAAGCCGGAACCAAAGTTGGCATCGACGTGCCAATCCTCAAAGATGGGGATCTCTCGGTCGACGATGGGGAGCTTGACGGTCTTACCCACAAAGGCGGCCTTCTCGGGATCCTTCGGGGAGACAGCGACGCCCGTGTCGCCGAGCATGGTCTCGGGGCGCGTGGTGGCGACGACGATGTAATCCTGGCCGTTGACCGGCTCGGTCAGCGGGTAGCGCAGGTGCCACAGGTGGCCCTTCTCGTCCTTATACTCGGCCTCGTCGTCCGAGATAGCGGTGGTGCAGTTGGGGCACCAGTTGACGATGCGCTTGCCGCGGTAGATCAGGCCGTCGTGGTACCAGTCGCAGAACACCTTACGCACGGCCTGGGCGTAATCCTCGTCCATGGTAAAGCGCTCGTTATCGAAGTCGACGGAGCAGCCCATGCGCTTGATCTGCTCGACGATGAT
>CAJJVE010000217.1:0-3190 GCA_905196265.1 uncultured Collinsella sp.
CCGGCAAGCTCGAGCGCATGGAAGCACAGATCAAAAAGCAGGAGGAAGCACGATGAGCATCCGCGACAACCTTGATATCTCGGCCTATCTGGTACTCGGCCCCGAAAACACCCTCGGGCGCCCCGTGGGCGATGTGGTGGCCCAGGCGCTCGACGCCGGCTTTACCTGCATCCAGGTGCGCTCCAAGGTGGCAAGCGCCCGCGAGATCATTGCGCTGACCGGCGACGCCGCGCAGGCAATCGCACAGGCCGGCAAGACCGGTCGGGTCGCCCTGTTAATCGACGACCGCCTGGACTGCGTACTCGCCGCGCGCGAGCAGGGTATTGCTGTCGATGGCGTGCATGTAGGCCAGAGCGATATTCCCGTCGAGGTCTGCCGCAAACTTTTGGGCCCCGATGCCATCGTGGGCCTTTCGGCCCGCTGCGAGGAGATGCTCGAGTACGTCAAGACCGCCGACATGAGTCTGGTCGACTACCTGGGCATCGGCCCGCTCCACGAGACCGAGACCAAGCGCGATTGCGGACGCGCGGCCGACGGCTCCATCATCACCAAAAGCTTTGAGGACCTGGCCGCACTCCACGCGGCAAGCCCCGTGCCCATCGTGGTAGGCGGCGGCGTTAAGACAGCCGACTTGCCGCAGCTCAAGGCCACCGGCGTCGACGGCTTCTTTGTGGTGAGCGCCGTCTGCAGCGCCGATGACCCCCACGCCGCGGCCAAGGAACTCGTCGACACCTGGCAGCAGGCATAAGTCTAGGCCGAGCAGCTGATCCGCAGCCTCATATCTTCAGCAATGGAAAGCGCATCCCAGTTTGGACCTCCATTCCGGGATGCGCTTTCCGCCGAGTCCACGGCAGTTTGCTCTACTCTGCCAGATACGCTTCCAGCGCCGGTAAGGTCACCTCTGCATCGTGGCGGCCGATCTGATAGATGCGCTCGAGCTCATCGGGCTCGCGGCATAGCGACGGCACCTTCACCGATTCGCTCGGACGCACCACAAAGATATCGCCGGCGGCCTCACGACGTGCCAGGTCATCGAGCGTGGCATTGTAAACCTCATGCCGATGCTCAAGCGCTGCGACAAACTCCGGGTAGTGACGGAACACGCGCCGCAGCATCGGCATCACGCTGTTGGGCTGCTTCACAAAGCCCGCCGGCTGCGTGAGTACCACGATATTGCGGTCATACCCCTGCGCAAACAGCCATGCGCTGGGAATAGAATCAGCCACGCCACCATCCAGATACTTACGGCCCTCAATGGCGACAGGGCGCGTCGCCACGGGAATCGCCGACGACGCCCGGATCCACTCGATATCGCGCTCGTCGCCATAGGGCAGGTCGTGGTAGACGGCCTTGCCCGTCTCGATATCGGTGCACACGCACGTAAACCGCATGGGGCAGGCGCGATATGTCTCCAGGTCGACGGGATCGCGCTCGATGGGCACCTCGTGATAGGCAAAATCGGCATTGAACATATCGCCGGTCCGCAGCCAGCTTGCTACACCCGCATAGCGCTTATCGGCACAATAGGCCTTGTTATAGCGAATGGCGCGGCCGATCTGGCGCGATTTAAAGTTGTAGCCAAACGCCGCGCCCGCCGAGACACCCACCATATGGTCGCAGGTCAAACCGTGCTCCATCCAAACGTCGAGCACGCCCGCCGTATACATACCGCGGTAGCCGCCTCCCTCGAGTGCCAGCCCCACCGTGCGCGTCGTATCCGGCTGTGCCATGCGACCATCTCCGTTCCTGCGTTTAAAACCGGGACAAGTATACCCGTCAACATATATCGTCTCAGTCGCATTTTTATCGGACATCGCATCGTCGCGCTACCATTTGTCGAATAATAGCCGCCCACAGCATGTGCACCCATATATAATTCTGCACTGTTGTTTATACTACTCAGCAGTTATCAACAGCGAACATTAGCCGGTAAATTAACCCAACAACGCAGCGAGGCGGGGGCTTGGATACACGCAAAGCGCCGAACAACAACGCGTGTGCACAACGAGCTCGCCCGACGCAATTCGCCCGACCTCAGAAAGCCGCTTACGACATGGATACTGTCAGCAATTACACCGAAACGCTCGAAAAGACCGTTCGCGACCTTCTCGAGCGTCAGGATGATCTGATTAGGACCGCCTTTACCGACCAGCTTACCGGACTTGGCAACCGCGGCGGCTTTGCCCGCTCCCTCGAGGAGCTCTGGGAGCAGGACACCCCCGTTACCATGGCGTTCATCGATATCGACAATCTCAAGCACTGCAACGACGTCTTTGGCCACGACGAGGGCAACCGCTATATCTTGCAGGTAAGCCTTTATCTCAAGCTGTATATGAAGGTAGACGAGGCGGCATTTCGTCTGGGAGGCGACGAGTTTGCCATCCTATCTACGATTGCGACCGAGGACGACCTCGCCGAACGCCTGGAACACTGCCGAACGATCCTGCTCAAAAACAACGATTCCGAGATGCCCCACTCGTTTAGCTATGGAGTGTCACATGCCGACCCCGCCCTGGGCGAAGCCCCCAATCGCATGACGCTCGATGCCGACCATCGTATGTACGACTACAAGCTACGTCATGCCGTGCACCTCGATCGACGCAATATCACGCAAGTCCACGCCGATGACTTCGAAATAAGCGATCGTATTTTCGACGCCTTTTCGATGCTCAACGAGGGCCGCTATTTCTTTATCGAGAACTTGGACAAACATCGCACCCTTTGGTCACAAGGTGCCTTGCGCGATCTCGGTCTTCCTTCGGAGCATATAGACAACTGCAGCGATTACTGGAAAACGCGCGTCCATCCCGATGACCTTGAGGCTTTTACCGACGACATCGACCAAGTCTATAACGGCGCTAAACACCGTCGAGTTATGCAGTACCGCGTACGCAATGCCGCCGGCGACTACGTCCTCTGCCGTGCTCGAGGGTTTCGTATCGACGGCGACGGAAATGTCCCCTCGCTCTATGTCGGCGAGATCGTCAACCACGCACTTGCCGAAACCGTCGACGCCGCCACAGGCCTCGGAACGCAGCGTATGCTGGTCAACGCCATCGATGCCTGCCGCCGCGACCGTTGCGAGACGGGGCTTATAGCGGTGCGCGTTCGTGGCACGACAAAGCTCAACGAACTCTACGGGGCCGAGGCTGTCGACAACATGCTTGCCGAATACGCAGGCCGCATGCTG
>CAJJVE010000218.1:0-3184 GCA_905196265.1 uncultured Collinsella sp.
CCGCCGCTCGCATGGGTATCGCCGATGGCGAGGTCGTCGAGCTTGTGAGCGACATGGGCCGCGATCGCGTGCGCGTGGAGACGACGCCCTATCTGCATCCGGCGTGCATCTTCACCTCGGCCGCCCCCGGTGGGCGTTCGTTTGGCGCCGATGCCGGTGGCGCTCAAGCCCTGGGCGTGGGCCCGCTCGACCATACACCGTTGCGTTGGGACCCGTTGACGGGCGCCGCGCTCACCCAGGAAAACGCCGTTCGCGTGGAAAAGATCGCCGCGCACGGGGATAATGACGAGTAATTGACTCAGCTGATGTATTTGACTAATCCACGTTTCTTTTGAAAGGCCGCACATGAGCGATAGCCAGAACATGTCCGATGAGGTGCGCGCCCGTCTGCGTGCCATTCCTTCCGTCAACGAGCTGCTCACCGAGTGGCCGGTGGTGAAGGCGGCAGGGGAGACCTGCGACGCGGTGGTCCATGCCGCCGTCACGGCCGAGCTTGACGAGGAACGCGCCGCCATTCGCGCCGGCGCCGTCCCGCGTTCCAAGCGCGAGCTGGCTTCGGCTATCGAGTGGCGTGCGCACCGCTCCGCGCTGCCGAGCCTGCGCCCAGCGGTTAATGCCACGGGTGTGGTCATCCATACCAACTTGGGTCGCGCCCCGCTCGCGGAGTCGGCCGCCAAGGCCGTGGCCGAGGTTGCACGCGGCTACAGCACGCTCGAGTACAGCGTGGACACCTGCTCGCGCGGGTCGCGCAAGGAACATGCCGCGCAGCTCATCCGCTCGCTTACCGGTGCCGAGGACGCGCTGGTCGTTAACAATAACGCGGCCGCCGTGCTGTTGGTGCTGGCGACCCATGCCGCGGGCAAAGAGGTTATCGTCAGCCGCGGCGAGCTTGTCGAGATCGGCGGCAGCTTCCGTATCCCCGATGTTATGGAGGCCTCGGGCGCCAAACTCATCGAGGTAGGCGCCACCAACCGCACGCATCTGGGCGACTACGAGCGCGCCATCACGCCCGAAACGGCCATGATCCTGAAGGTTCATCCTTCCAACTATCGCATCGAGGGTTTTCACGAGGAAGTGAGCTCAAGGGAGCTTGCCGCCCTGGCCCACAAGCATGGCCTGCTGTTCTACGAGGACCAGGGCTCGGGCGCGCTGTTGCCCGACGACATCTTGGTGCGCGGCGGCGAAGAAACCACGCCGGCTTCGGTTTCGGCGGGGCTCGATATCGTGTCGTGCTCGGGCGATAAGCTGCTGGGTGCCGCGCAGGCGGGCATTATCATGGGCCGTCGCGATCTGGTCCAGGCCTGCGGGTCGCATCCACTTATGCGTGCCCTGCGCCCGGGCAAGCTCGCGCTGGCGGCGCTCGAGGCTACACTGCGCATTTATATGGACGGCGCCGATGTGGCCCATCGTGAGGTGCCGGTGCTCAACATGCTCACGCTTCCGCAGGCTCATCTGGAGCGTCGTGCCCGCAAGCTCCGCGATCGCATGGCCGCCGGGCTCGATAAGGCTGGCTGCCCGTGCGCCGTTCAGGTGGAGATCGTCGAGGAGTCGTCGACTCCCGGTGGTGGTTCGCTGCCTACCGTCGAGCTGCCCACGATGTGCGTGGCCGTCTGCCCGGTCGACGGGCGCCTGTCCGTCGACGCGCTCAAGCGCTCGCTTGTCCAGGATTTCGACACGCCGGTCGTCACGCGAACTTCGCACGATCGCATTTTGTTTGACGTCCGTACGCTTGTGGGCGACCGCGATATCGAGACGGCGGCATCGACGCTTGCCGCATGCGTTGAGAAGGCGATTGCTCGATGAGTGAGGTTCAGGCGCTGGTGGAGTGTCCCGTTATCGTTGGCACGGCGGGCCACGTCGACCACGGTAAGTCGGCACTGATCGAGGCGTTGACCGGCAAGAATCCCGACCGTCTTGAGGTTGAGCGCCGTCGCGGTATGACCGTGGAGCTGGGCTTTGGCGAGCTGGCGCTGCCGAGTGGCAAGATCGTCGGCCTGGTCGACGTGCCGGGGCATGCCCATTACCTGCGCGCCATGGTGCAGGGTGCGACGGGTATCGACGTTGCCGTGCTGGTGGTCTCTGCCGTTGAGGGCGTAATGCCGCAGACCCGCGAGCACGTGCATGTGCTGGAGCTGCTGGGCGTTACGCACATGGTGGTCGCGCTGACCATGTGCGACCTGGCCGATGCCGAGATGACCGAGCTTGCCGAGCTCGATGTCAATGACTTTTTGTCGGGTACTGTGTTTGCGGGCGCGCCAATTGTGCCCGTGTCGTCTAAGACGGGCGAGGGGATTGACGGGCTGCTTGCGGTGCTCGACGAGCAGGTGGGTGTCTGCTGGGATACCTGTCGCGAGCGTGCCGAGCGGAGCGATGCCGCGCCGCGCCTGCCGATTGACCGTTGCTTTACGATCAAGGGCGCCGGCACCGTCGTGACGGGAACGCTGCACGATGCGCCGGTTGCGGTGGGCGATGAGCTCGTCGCGCTGCCGTCGCGCACGGTCTGCCGCGTACGCGGGATTCAGGTGCATGGCGATACGCCGCGCGCGCTGCCTGGGCAACGCGTGGCGCTCAACCTGGTTGGTGACGGTGTCTCGGCGCTTGACCGTGGCGAGATGCTGGGCGTGGCGGACCGCTTTGGTCAGACGTTGCGCTTTATGATGACGTTTACGTATCTGGGTCGCGAGGGAGCCAAGCCGCGCGTGCTCGAGTCGGGCACGCGCGTGCATGTGATGGCGGGTACGGCTGAGGTCGTCGGTCGCATCATGTTCATGGAGGGCGAGGCCCCCATGGCGGTGGGCGAGACCCGTAATGTTCAGGTGCGCTTGGAAAACTCGCTGCCGCTACGCGCCGGGGACCATGTCGTGGTGCTGTCCTATTCGCCCGTGATGCTTATTGGCGGCGGGCGCGTGCTGCTTTCGCGCTGCCGTCGCTCGCGCGAGCTTGCTGAAGGGGAGCGTGCGCTGTATGCGGCGCTCGAGTCCGGCGATATCGCGGGAGGTGTGGGCACTTGGCTGGCGTTGCAGACGCTGCCGGTTACGGCGGTTGATGTTGCCGAGGCTTTGGATCTTGGTATCGGCGAGGTCGATGCCGCACTGCGCGGGTTGGTGGCACAGGGCTCCGTTCGCAAGCTTGCCGCGGGCGATGCGGACCTCCTGGCGGATGCCGTGGTGCTCGACGCCGCGAT
>CAJJVE010000219.1:0-3177 GCA_905196265.1 uncultured Collinsella sp.
CCTTGCTGCCTATGCCGTCTTTACGGGCGCTTCGCCTTCGGCCGTGCGCGCGTGCTGTATGGTGGCGGCGACGCTTGTCGCCAACGGCGCCGGACGTCGTCGGCATGGCCTCTCGGCTCTGTTTGTGACCATGGCAATCTTTGTGTTGCTGCGTCCGACGGTATTGTTTGAGATGGGTTTTCAGCTTTCGTGCGCCAGCGTATTTGCCATCCTTTGTTTTTGCCCCTACGCCACCTACGCCTTGGTTGAGCTGGGCGTGCCCTCGGGGGTTGCCAGTATTTTGTCCGTCACACTGTGCTCGCAGCTGGCGACTCTTCCCGTTACCATTCCTACATTTGGGACGTTTTCGCTCATTGCCCCGCTCGCAAACGCCGTGATCGGTCCGGTGATAAGCGTGCTGCTCGCATCGTCGGTCGTGCTGGTGCCCTGCTCGCTTGTGCCGCTGTTGAGTCGCGTGGCTCTCGTGGTGCCCATGATTGTCGCTCGTTGCGCGCTGTTCTTTGAGCAGCTTTTTGCTGCTGTTCCGGGCGCATCCGTTACTGTGCCGCCCGATACGGTCTGGGTATACGTGGTGCCGTTCGCGCTGGCGGTCCTCTCGGTCTGGTGGCCACGTCCCCGCGCACGCCCCATGGCGGCGGGGCTTGCATGCCTGGTGCTCTTGGCTGCGATTCCGTACGTCTACTGGGATCGATTCGCGTCGCCTTCGGTGACGGTGCTCGATGTGGGGCAGGCCGATGCGATTCTTATCCGCCAGGGTGGCGCCGTGGCGCTCGTGGACTGTGGGCTCGATGAGCGCGTGGTGTCGGCGTTGGTTCGCAATAACGTGCACCATATCGACGCCGTCTTTGTGACGCATTGGGATGAGGATCACTGGGGTGGTCTGCCTGCCGTGCTCGAACAGTTTTCGGTCGGAACGATTGCCGTGGCGGCGGATGCGCTGGAGGATGCTCCTGCCGAGGTATTGAGCCGACCTGGCGTGGAGTATCGGCAGGTGCGCCGTGGGGATACGGTCGACATCGGCTCATTTTGCGCCCGCGTGATGTGGCCATTCGAGTCCGTGGATGGCGAGGGCAATGAAGACTCGCTTGTCTTGCTGCTCAGTTATGTCCAAGGAGGCCAGAGTCTCCGCATGCTACTCACCGGTGATGCCGAGCTCGATCAGGAACGCGAGTTTGTACAGAAGGTGGGGGATATCGATGTGCTCAAGCTGGGACATCACGGCTCAAAGGTTTCTGTCGACCTAGACCTGCTGGAAGCGCTTAAGCCCGAGCTCTCTATCGCGAGTGCGGGCGAGGGCAACCGCTACGGCCATCCCTCGGACGCCTGCATCGATGCCGTTAAGGAAGCGGGCGGCGCATTTGCTTGCACTATCGAACAAGGAGACATTACCGTCACGCCGACTGCGAAGGGCTTTGCGATGCGATGCCAGCGGCCGTGATGACATCGTTGGCGCGCGGTGGGCCCCTGGGCTAAAATGGCACGGTACGAATTCGAGAGTCTGCGAGAGGGGAGCGCAATGTCCGAAACCGGTCTGCTGCCGGCTTATCTGATCGTCGGTACCGATGGGGTCAAGCGCGACCACGCCGTCTCGCGTATGAAAGCTCGCTTGGAAAAGTCGGGTATGGTTGAGTTCAACCTCGATGAACGCGACATGACTAAAGATCCCGATATCGAGTCGATCATCGGCTCGCTCAATACCTTTCCTATGGGTAGCGAGTTTCGCCTGGTGATCCTCGACGGCTGCTCCAAGCTTTCCAAGGCGATTTCTGAACCGCTCGTCGAGTACCTCGCAAGTCCCAGCCCCACGACGGTCTGTCTCATTATCGCCGACTCACTTGCCAAGAATACGCGCCTGTATAAGGCAATCGCCAAGATCGACAAGAAGGCTATCGTCGATTGCTCGGGTACCAAGCGCTGGGAACTGCCGCGCCGTGTTCAGCAGATGGCGACGCAGCGCGGTAAGTCCATCTCGACGGCTGCTGCCGAGGAGCTCGTCTCGCGTTCGGGCGAAAACACGCGCATGCTCGATAACGACCTGGCAAAGCTCGCCCAGATGGTCGAGGCGCCCCAGATTGAGCTTGCCGACGTGGAGCGCTGGATCGTGCGTACGGCCGAGGTTCAGCCCTGGGACTTCCTCAACGCCGTCTCGGCTCGCGATATGCGGCGTTCGCTCGAACTCTTTAAGCTTCTGCCCTCCAAGAGCTACGTGTGGACCTACACGCTGCTATGCGGTCGCATCCGTGAGCTGATTGTTGCTAAGGCGCTCGATGGGCGTGGGCAGGGGCGTGAGCTCGCCGCGACGCTCAAGCTTCAGGCCTGGCAGGTCAAGAATCACCTTACCTGGGCACGTCGCTTTTCGATGGCAGAGCTCGTCGCAGCGCTCGAGGGTGCCGTCGATGTGGAGCTCGCTCTCAAGGGTTCGGCCGATTCGGAGACCGCGCTTTTGCTCTGGATTACGAACATCTTGAGAAAATCGTGATGATACCTGCCTATTTGACAAATTCGTTCTATCCCTTTGAGGGGGAGCGTGCTATAGTAGGCGCTTGCATGACCTCACCGTGTCTCAGAGGTGTCATACATTTTTTGCAAGGAACTCGAAAGGAACTCCAGAAGTGGCAAACATCAAGTCTCAGAAGAAGCGTATCCGCACCAATGAGGCAGCTCGCATGCGTAACAAGGCTGTCAAGTCCGAGCTCAAGACGCTGACCAAGCACGTCCAGTCCGCCGTCGCCGAGGGCGACGCCGAGAAGGCCCAGGCTGCCCTCAAGACCGTCACCAAGCGTCTCGACATGGCTGCCGCTAAGCATGTCATCCACAAGAACCAGGCTTCTAACCGCAAGTCCGGTCTTGCCAAGCTCGTGAACAGCATCAACGGTTAAGTTGTAAATTTCACACCACACAGATTACGCGCATAAATGGAGCCTGTTTTATGGAACAGGCTCCATTTTTTGTACCGCTCGGGTAAGATAGTCCGCATGAATACTTCAATTGACATTTCCCACATCCGTAACTTCTCGATCGTTGCGCATATCGACCATGGCAAGTCCACGATCAGTGACCGCATCCTCGAGCTCACCCATACCGTCGATGAGCGCGACATGGAGTCGCAGCTGCTCGACACCATGGACATCGAGCGCGAGCGCGGCATCACGATCAAGTCCAATGCCGTCCGCGTGT
>CAJJVE010000220.1:0-3137 GCA_905196265.1 uncultured Collinsella sp.
GGAAAGGCTCAGCCGCCACCACACAGACCGCAGGGACGGGAGAAGCTATACTACTCTCAGTAGTTAAGGGTCGCGGAAACGCCGCGTCACCGCTCTCAACAGGAGGTCTTTGTTTATGGCAGATCAGAAGCCGGTTGTCGGGATCATCATGGGCTCCAAGTCCGATCTGGGCGTTATGGAAGGTTGCACCGCCGAGCTCGAGGCGCTGGGCGTGCCCTATGAGCTCGTGATTGCAAGCGCGCACCGCACGCCGGCGAAGGTCCATGAGTGGGTCTCGACTGCTGCCGACCGCGGTATCAAGGTGATTATCGCTGCTGCCGGCAAGGCTGCTCACCTGGGCGGCGTCGTGGCTGCGTTTACGCCGCTGCCGGTCATCGGCGTGCCTATGAAGACGAGCGATCTGGGTGGTATGGACTCGCTGCTGTCGATGGTGCAGATGCCTTCGGGCGTGCCCGTTGCCTGTGTGGCCATCAACGGTGCCAAGAACGCTGCCATTTACGCCACGCAGATCCTGGGCGCCTGCGACCCCGAGTACCGCAAGGTTATCGAGAAGATGAAGCAGGAGATGGCTGACGCCTAAGCGCTCTGCCAGTCCATTTGCAGCATAAGGAGAGCCATGTCCGACTATCAGGGAAAGCGTTTTTCGGCTTCTCGGATTTCCGATCCAGCCAAGTCGGGAGCAGCCCGCGCGCCGCAGCAGGGTCGGACATCCTCTCCTCAACAGCCGCGCGCGCCGCGCCCCGTGACGCCGGCGAAGCATCGCCGTCAGGATACGCCTGCTGCATATCGCCCTTCGTCATACAGTACGGCCAAGAAGTCACCTCGCTCTTCGGCGCATGCCGCGCCATCGAGCTATACCGAGCCGCCGCGCAAAAAGCGCCGCTCCGTCATTCCCATTCTGCTCATCATCATCGGCATTGGCCTGATCGTTGCTGCGGCCGCCATCTTTATCAACGCGCAGATTGGCTACAAGCAGGCGAGCGAGTCGTATCAAAAAATCGAAAAGCAATATGTGAGCGACAAGGACGCCAGTGGCGTGCCAATTGTCGACTTCAATGCGCTGGCCCAGACAAATCCCGAGGTTGTGGGTTGGATTTACGCGCCCGGCACCAACATCAACTACCCCGTGGTGCAGACCAACAACAACTCCAAGTACCTCAACACGCTGTTCGACGGTACGGCCAATGCCTCGGGAGCCATCTTCCTGGATAGCGACGACACCGCGCCGGGCATGGTGGATCAGCAGACCACGATTTACGGTCATCATATGAACGACGGTTCGATGTTCAACGTGATTTCGGATACGACCGATCAGGCGACGTTCGACAGCATGGAATACGTGTACTACATCACGCGTGATGCGACGTATAAGTTGCGCCCGCTGGCGACCAAGGTGGTCGAGGACACGTATGCCAAGGCGCGCACGCCCAACTTTGAGGGCGATGACGGACTGAAGAATTACCTGTCCGAGATGCTCGACGGCGCCTCGGCCGTGGCGAGCGATGCCACCGATCGTGCCGCTTCGGCAACCAAGATCGTAACGCTTGTGACTTGCCGTTCGCTGTCATTTAGCAATACGCGCGCAGTCATGGTACTCACGCCGGTCGAGGAATAAGTGGTTCGAGAGTAGCTAAAAGAGCCCCGTCCCAAAAAGACTACCCTGGAAATCAAAAGGAGAAATGATGCTTGAAAGCGGCAAATCGATGCCTTCGGTTGATGCTTGGCTGCGCGAAGCCAAGGCCGATGTTTCGGCGGCTGATTGTGGGATGTACCTGACACACAACGGCGTGGTGCGTGCGACGCCCAAGGCCGAGGTGCGTGGGGTCGAGACAGATGGTGTGGCGCCTGGGCATAAGGTGGGCGGCATGGTGTTTGGCTTCGATGCCGAAAAGGTGCAGGCCGCTATCGAGGCAACGCGCGCGATGCCGGGTATCGGCTATGTGCGCGTGTGGCTGGCGAGTGGCGAGCTTACCGTGGGCGACGACATCATGCTCGTACTCATTGGCGGAGACATTCGCCCGCATGTCGTCGATGCGCTGCAGGCGCTCGTCGGTGCCATCAAAAATGAGTGTGTGAGCGAGGTCGAGCGCGAGGCGTAAGGCCGGCAGCAGCACTCGCCAACAAAATGCCCGCTGGCAGTTCAATCAGTCTGCCAGCGGGCTTTTCTGTGCGTTGAAAAATCTCGGCATTGCGTGGCGCTACACGCGCGTCGCATCCTTGGGGCTCATGGTCATGCTCTGGAAGCGGTTCTCCATGTAATCGTTATCGAAATACTTGCCGTAGAACTGCGCGACGGGAATATCCGGCTCCGTGCCGTTGACGCGCTGGTACCAGTAGTCGAGCGACTGTAGCGTCATGACGCCGTCGACCAGCATAATGACGGTAAAGATGACGGTAGCCGAGTAGCGACTCTTCCACGGAATCATGTTGATGAGCTTGAGCAACCTCGGTAGCAGCAGCTTGATCCAGATGAGGCCACCCAGGCCCCACATGCAGGCAAACGGCGTGCATGTGCGTCCCCCGGTCAATACCGCGATGGGATCGGGCATGCCGAATAGCCTAATGTGTGAATAGCTCCACGACACCACGCCAAATGAGGTCTGCATAAACCAGCCTACAAACACCTCGAAAGCGCCGCCGATCAGGGCACTTACCAGGAAAATGATCAGAGGATTCTTTTTATAGAAGCGGTTGAGCGCCATGGTCATGAGCACCGCGCCAAATCCGTAGATGGGGCTAAAGGGGCCAAATAGCATACCGGCACGGTCCTGATAGACGCCGGGATCGACGACGACCATATGCCAGACTTCCTCGAGAATGAGACCTAACACGCTGCAGACGAAGAATACCCAGAACAGGTTGAAGTAGTTGAGCTTGATGTAGCCCTCGCCGGTTTCATCGCGTCCGAGCATGCCCTCGTCCGCGGCGTCGCGGTCGAGCATCTCCTGCAGGCGGCGCTGGAGTTCACGCTCCTGGCGCAGCGTGGGGTCGACGGTGGCCGAAAGCGCGATGAGGATGACGAGCTGGACGGCGGGGCGCAGCAGGAAGGGTCCGATGCCTTGGAGCATCATGTCGACCAAAAGCTCGACGACGGTAAATGCGATAAGGATGTAGGACAGGCGGGCGGCGTTGCGGCG
>CAJJVE010000221.1:0-3136 GCA_905196265.1 uncultured Collinsella sp.
AGCATTGGGTACGCCCTGGTAGTGAAGATGTGCCAAAAGGTAGCGAAAGCATAGAAAACGGTTGTTATTGGTAGGTATAAGTCAATGGAGCGCGGCTCTTTTCTGAAAAACACAGCGTGGCTTGTCGCAGGAAATATCGCGACGATGATTGTTCAGCTGATAATCGGCGCGATATCTTGGCCCTACGAACTACGGGACACTGAACTACGTAGCCGCATACATAAGCCTATTCTCGATCATATGCGAATTGGGCCTCACAATCACGATTGTTAACGAGCTTGTCAACCACCAGGAATCTGAGGGTCGATACGTGGGCTCGGCTATAGCAATGAGGCTGGTCGCATCCATTGTTTCGACGGCTTCGCTCCTAATAATCGTTGACGTTGTCGACAATGACCCCGTTGTCAGTGGCGTTGCGTTCATTCGGTCCGTCGGACTCATATTCGACTCCTTTAACACGATCAGTTTCTGGTATCAGTCTAAGCTACAGTCTAAGTACACGACCATTTATGAGTTCATTGCCTACGCAATTTCATCTGCCTATAAGGTGGCCATCCTAATTCTCCAAAAAGACATCTACTGGTTCGCGGCGGCAACGACGGTGGACAGCGCGTTGATTGCGCTGTTTTTATTCATCGGATACAGGAAACATTCAAGCCAGGGTCTATCTTTCGATTTCGGGATTTGCAAGAAGTTGTTCAAAGTGGGCCTACCATTCATATTCAGCGGAATTATGGTGTATATCTACGGTCAGACGGATCGCATCATGATTGGCAAGATGATGACCCAGACCGATGTCGGCTTCTATTCGTGCGCCTCGACAATCGGAACTTTGGTAGGTTTTGTTCCTCAGGCACTGATGAATTCGAGCAAGACTGTAATCATGGAGCAGCACCTGGTTAATTACGAGAAATTCGAGCTCAGGATGAGGCAATCCCTTGCCGCGGTCCTGTGGTTCATGAATCTGTACGCACTATTCATGCTGCTGTTCGGGCGCTACTTTATCCTAATCTTGTTCGGCGGCGATTACCTTCCTGCGCTTGATGCCCTTAATATTTTAATCTGGAGTTACGGACTATCCTACGCGGGCACGCTTCGCAATATCTGGCTCATATGCGAGGAGAAGCGCAGCTATGCCACTATATTTTCCACCATAGGCGCCGTCATCAACGTCGGACTGAATCTCGTTATGATCCCCGCTTTCGGAATAGTGGGCGCTTCTGTTGCTACGGTTTTTACCAGTGCCTTGACCACATTCATCGGGCCGGCCATGTTCAGGGATACCAGACGCTTTAGTGTGCTTTTCTTCGAAGGTTTTTTCCTGCGGAAAGTTCAGCTGCGCAAATGCGCGGCGATGGTTAAAGGCGCTGCTCTTTCGAAAGTTGGAAAGGGGAGCCGTTAATGAAAAGGGTTATGTACGTTCATCACGGTGACGTCAACGGCGGAGCGCCGCGCAGCCTTCGTTTTCTGTTGGAGAGGCTTGATAGGGATGAATACGATCCGATACTCGTTTATCGCTCCAACGAGGCGGACGGTGAGTATTTTTCCGATGCCTGCCCGACGGTAGTCTACGAACCGGGTATTCGGCCCTTCCACGGTAGCACCGTTTCGGGCATGACATTCAAACAGGCTGTCTACAACTTTGTTTATGCCTTGCCGAGCTATTTCACCATGAAAAAGTTGGTTAAGAAATATAAGCCAGATATCGTTCATTTGAATTCCACTTGTCTTTTTATGTGCTCAAAGGCCGTGAAGAGCGTTAATTCGAAGGTGACAACGATTTGTCATGTGAGGGAGCCTCTGCTCGATGGGGTTTGGGGCGATTTACTTCGATTTGGTTGCCGCGGAAGTTGCGACAAGTTCGTAGCGATCGATTCGTATGACGGAAAGACTGTCGATTCCAATGGCAGAAAAACCACTGTTGTCTACAATTTCGTCGATTTTTCCGAGTACAACATCGGCATCGAATCGGACGTGTTGCGCCGAGAGCTTAATTTATGTGACCAAGACGTCATTTTTTTGTCCCTTGCGAGGGTGTCTCCCGAGAACGGCATTCTTGAAATCGTTCAACAATGGTCGGATTTCGTCAAAGACAACCGTTCGCATCTGGTTGTGGTTGGTGAAATCGAGGGGCGAGAGGTCGACTACTGCTCGAGATGCCACGAGATTGCCGACGACAGGGGAAATATTCATATCCTTCCTTTTAGGAAGGACCCTGCAAATGCCATTGCATCGGCGGATGTCATTCTATGTCCTTTTACTCAGCCTCATTTCGCTAGGGGCATTATCGAAGGCGCTGCAATGGGCAAACCCGCATTGTCGACCGACATCGAAGGACCTAGGGAATTGGTGGTGGATGGCACGACGGGGCGTTTCTACCATAGCGGCGAAGAACTGAAGGAACTCGTTGGGCTTTTTACCGTAAACGGTAAATATCGAGAGGAGCTTGGAGAGCGGGCGGAGAAGTTCGCGCGAGAGAAGTTTAATGCGGACACCAATGCGGGACTAACTTTTCAACTTTATGAAGATTGCCAACCAGCATGGTGAATAGACGGATAGATGCTGGCGCGCTTCGGTTTTCAAAGATAAGGAGAAACATGGATTCCTTCAAAGACAAGACCCTCATGATCACGGGAGGCACCGGCTCGTTCGGCAACACCGTGCTCAAGCACTTCATGAACACCGACCTGGCGGAGATCCGTATCTTCTCGCGCGACGAGAAGAAGCAGGACGACATGCGCCACCGCCTGCAGGAGAGGTCCCCCGAGCTCGCATCCAAGGTGCGCTTCTTCATCGGCGACGTCCGCAACGCCCAGAGCGTGCGCGACGCCATGCACGGCGTGGACTACATCTTCCATGCCGCCGCCTTGAAGCAGGTGCCCTCCTGCGAGTTCTTCCCCATGGAGGCCGTCCGCACCAACGTCATCGGCACGGACAACGTCCTGCACGCCGCCATCGAGGAGGGCGTCGACCGCGTCGTGTGCCTGTCCACCGACAAGGCCGCCTACCCCATCAACGCCATGGGCAAGTCCAAGGCCATGATGGAGTCCATCATCTACGCCAACGCCCGCAACGGCGCCGGACGCACCACCATCTGCTGCACCCGCTACGGCAACGTCATGTGCTCGCGCGGCTC
>CAJJVE010000222.1:0-3121 GCA_905196265.1 uncultured Collinsella sp.
GCGAATAAACAGTTGCATGTCGATGGTCGCCTTATCGTAGACGCGCCCGCGCACGCCAATGGCGGCGGCATCGCGGCCGAGCACCATGCTTGCCAGGCCTATGTCCTGTGTCACGACCACGTCGCCAGCCTGCAGGCGCTCGACAATGGCAAAGTCGGCGCTATCGGCTCCCACACTCACATCGAGCGTCGTGACCCAAAAGCCCCGACGCGCGTGCTCGGCATCGCGCGGATCGTCGCGGCGAATGTGGCGCTCCAGGTTTTGCGTGCTGTTGCCGGCGATAACAACGGCGACGCCCGCCCGCCGCGCGCAGTCAATCGACTCGCGCGTGACCGGGCAGGCGTCGGCATCAATAAAAAGCGTCTTTGGCATCTAGCGCACCAGTTTGCCAAATTGAATGGCGCGAATAATCAGCGTCACGCCAAACACCAGCAGCGCGGCACCGCTAAAGATGACGAGCATCTTGGCCGACCACAGCGGATAGATAAACACGAACATGCCCGCGATGATGGAGAGTGCGCCGCTCAGGATGGCGAGGGCGCGGTTGGCGGAAAGCTCGGATTCCAGAATCGACATGACGCCCTCGACGATCCAGCCAAAGCCGGCGACGACCACTACAAGCGTGGTGAGCGTCGCGGTCGAGAAGGCCTGGTTGCGCAGGATTATGACGCCGCCCAGAATGATGAGCAGGTTGGAGATGATGCTCGTAACGCGCCAGCCGGTGGGCAGCAGCGGCTCGAAAACAGCGGTAAACAGCCTGATCGCGGCCGTGATCACAAAGTAGAAGCCCAAGACGGTTGTTAGGAAGACGAGGGACTTGGCGGGCGCAAACAGCAGTGCGATGCCGGCGACGAGCGCCAAGACGCCCGTGATGGCGTAAATCCAGCGCACGGCCTTGACGGCCTTGCCTGCCATGCTTTTCTCGTCGAATCCAAACGCGCTCGATTGCTTGTCATCGTTCTTAAAGATGCCCATGATGTCTCCTTTCGTGCGGCGTAAGCCGTAGCTCTTGCAACCAGTATCGCCCAAGGGCGCCGTCGCGTGGGGCAGGAAGGGCGAATGGGAGCCTCACCTTCCCGAATTGTTATCTTTGTTCCCGTTTGGATGTGGGATATTCAACAGATGTAGAACATTGCGGCTCTGTTCGTTATTGCCTACGTATTAGGTTAGATTTTCTAAAGGACAATTGGCTTTTATTGAGGGGTCCCTATGAACGAAACAGTTCCCGCGGCGCCGGTAAGCGCTGAGTCGATGGCAAAGCAGGGTTGCGAAAAGCTTGGCCTGGACACGTTTGACGCGCTGGTCCGCCGCGCCCGCACGTGCCGCCGATTTGACGAGTCCATGCGCGTACCGCGCGAGTTTTTGCTCGAGCTGGCGGAGCTGGCGCACCTGGCTCCCTGTGGTGCCAATGCTCAGCGCCTGCGCTTTCATGTGGTGAGCGGTGCCGAGGACTGCGCGCGCGTATTTGATGAGCTCGCGTGGGCCGGTGCACTCAAGGACTGGCCGGGTCCCGATGAGGGCGAGCGCCCGACCGGCTACATCGCGATTCTTGCCGAGCGCGCTGTTCCGGGTAAGCCCGCCGCGCCCATCACCGAGGTCGACACGGGCATTGCCGCCCAGACGATGATGCTCGCCGCCCGCAGCGCCACGCCCGAGGTGGCGGCCTGCATGTTCAAGGCCTTTACGCCCCGTGCAATCGACGCCATGGGGCTCGATAACGACAGATACGAGCTCAAGTTGATCATGGCTTTTGGCGTGCCAGCCGAGACACAGGTGATCGACGCGATCGACTCCAACCCGGATGGCTCTATCAATTACTGGCGCGATGAGGCGCAGGTGCATCACGTGCCCAAGCGTCCGCTTGCCGACGTACTCCTGTAGTTACGCGTCGTTGCGGTACGATCCGGCGGCAAAACCACCACAAAGGCGCCCGTCTCCTTCGTGGTGATGCGAGGGGAGGGCGTGTGGCCGATCTGTATTTGGTGCGGCATGGGCAGACCGAGCTCAATGTGAAGAACATTTTGCAGGGCTGGCACGATTCGCCGCTTACGGCGCGCGGGCGCGAGCAAGCGCTGGCGACGCGTGCGGCGTTCGAGGACCGCGGCGTGACCTTTGACCATGTGTATTCGTCTCCGTTGGGGCGGGCGCGGTGTACGGCCGAGCTGATTGTTGGCGAGGGCCGTACCATAGAGCTGGTCGATGACCTGCGCGAGTGGCATTTGGGATCGTTGGAGGGCACATCAAACCGCGAGATGCCGGCGCAGCCCTGGGGCGATTATCCGGTTGCCTTTGGTGGCGAGTCGGAAAGTGAGCTTCGTGCACGTATGGTCGCGGCGCTGTCCCGCATCATGGCCCGGCCCTGGCACGACTGCGTGCTGGCCGTCTCCCACGGCTCAGCCTGCCAGGAGTTTCTTAGATGCGTGACTGGCAGGGGAGAGCAACCAGACAACGGTGCCGTGCTTCATTTTGGCTATTTCGACGGGGCGTTTTCGCTCTTGGGTTGGTAACAAACGAAAGGACCCCCCTATGAATAAAGACCTGTACCTGGTTCGTCATGGACAGACGATATTTAACCTCAAGCGCATTATTCAGGGCTGGAGTGACTCGCCGCTTACGCAGCTGGGATGCGACCAGGCGGCGCGCGCCGGCATGTTCTTGCGTGCGCGCGGCATTGAGCCCGATCATGCCTACACCTCGACGCTGCATCGCACCGAGCAGACTATCGCCAACCTGTGGCCGGGCCTTGCCTACGAGCGCCTAGACGGCCTGCGCGAGTGGTTCTTTGGCGATTTTGAAGCCGAGCGCGTGATGCTGATGCCCGAGCGCCCGTGGCGCGATTTCTATCGCCAGTTTGGCGGCGAGGGTCAGATGCAGGTGCGCGAGCGCATGGTGGCGACGTTGACCGAGCTTATGCAGCGACAGGACCATACGTGCGTGCTCGCGGTAAGCCACGGCTCGGCTATCAAGGAGTTCATGGATCACGTGAAGGGCGCGGCGGCAGACGAGCGCGACCGCGTGCCGGGCAATTGCTCGGTGCTGCACTTTGCGTTTGATGATGCGACGGATACGTTTGAACTGGTTGAGATCTTTACGCAGGAAGACTACGCGCACGAGCTGGGGC
>CAJJVE010000223.1:0-3118 GCA_905196265.1 uncultured Collinsella sp.
GATGCGTCGGAAGATCTGGAACGCGCGGCCGAGGAGCTACAAAAAGCATCGGAGGAGACGGCGAAGGCCAAAGAGCGCACCTGGCTAGCGGACTGTGGCGGGTCGGATAAAGGTTCGGTCGGCAGCTGTTCGTGTATGTGGGAGCGCGCAAAAAGCCTAACGGATCTCTCCGGTGTTCAAAATCCGCATTACGCTTCGAGCGTTACGTGGGAGCCTCAAGTTGCCCTTGATCGCGCGAAGGACTACTACCATCGGCGTCTGGCAAACGAGAAGCCCCAAGGCTCGAGTGTCGAGATGAAGGCAGAGTCTGCGGCGCGTAAGGCGTTTTATACCTATGCGAGCGCGGAGGTCGATCGGACATATATAACCGAGAACGGAGACAGGGTTTCCTCCTATATTCCGCTGCTGCCGCGCAACTCTGATGAGGTCCGGGCGACGGAACTCTATACCGATGCGGTGTGGCCGACGAGCATGAACGATGGCAAGGCGTATCTGCATTACGGGACGACCTGCCCTAACTATAAGAAAGGAACGCCGAGCGGATTTGCTTCGGTTGCCGATTACGATGGACAAGATAAATGCAGCAAATGCCATTTTGGCGTTTCGTCGCTTGGTGCTGTTGCGGCGCCTTCAACCTCTATCGAAAACGGCTTCGAGTATCACTTTGACAAGTTTAAAGACGCCCTGGAGGACTACGTCGACTGTCGTAACAAGGAGCTTGAGCTCGAGCGTCAGACCGAGGACGAAGCCGACCGTGCGGGCAATGCGTTCGATACCGCCATCAAAGAGCTTTCGGGCGAGCGCCCGCGCATCGCCCCGCCCGGTCGCAACGGCGTGGTCGCCTTTGCGGTCTCGGGCGCCATCTCCAGTCCCGATAAGCTCAACTCTTCGTTTAACACGGCAGTTGAGCTTGGCGATCGTGGTGCAATTTCTGCTGCAGTGCTCGCGCCCGATGATGCGACGGCACAAAATAACGTTCTCTCGCGGTTTTTCTCGACACTGGAGGAGCGTTCGGGCGGCGTTGCCGGCGTGCTCGACGGCGTTATGGATGTTTGGGGCCGCCTACTTGTGGGGTACGGAGACATCCAGGGTGCGGCCGACGAGCTTATGGGAGAGCTGATCGGTGGCTTGGGAGGGAGTAGCGGCGCGCTGGGCTCCATCGCATCCTGGCTCGGTGACACCGTTTCGTCCTCCGTGGCGGCGCTGGGGCTCGAACCGTGCGATTTGCGTCTGCGAAAACCGGTGCTGACCGATACCGCCAATGTCATCAAAAGTCCGGGGTCCGATATCGCGGGCATCTCCAAAGCTCAAGATACCCTGCGAAAAATCCCCTTGGGCGTGACTGACCCCAAGGCACTTTGCGAGGCCTTGGAATATCACGTCGAGCGCACCATCAGCGGCGCGGTGTTCACGCTTGCGGAGATCCCGCTGCCCGGCGGCGGCTCCATCCCGCTCACTGTCGATGTTGCCACGCTGGTGGGAGCTTTTGGCGGTGGATCGTAATGGGCATTCGCACGGGCTTGCGCGAGGAGCGTGCCCAGGCGACGGTCGAGATGGCCGTGGTCACGCCTGTTCTGCTCGTGCTGGCTCTCATCGCGTACAACGTCATGATCTTTGCCGGCGCGGTCGCGCGCTTCGACCGCGTGGTGCCCGACATCGTGCTGGCGCACGCTGTGGCGCCGGGCGGGGAGGGTGACGAGAGCTCCATTGACGCTTCCGCGACCGTTCAAGCTCAGATTCAGGATGCCATGGAGGGATATGACCTACAGGTCGAGGTCTCGAGCGAGCAGGGCACGGCGTCATCGGATGGTGGCCTGCTCTCTCTTTCTGGCACGTTTAGGACCTATACCTGCACCATGCACTACGAGCCGTGGCCGAGTTCGCTGAGCATCGCCGGCGTTTCCCTGGGGGCGCCGGCCGTGCTCTCGCATGAACGCGCGGTGACGGTCGATCCATGGCGTCCGGGGGTGGTCATGTGACCGCGGTCTCGTCCTATATCGCCTACGCTCGGGCGCTCAACAGGTTGGGCTGGACGCCGGCCGAGTTTGTGGTGGCGGAGTCGTTTACCGTGCGTCTGCGCGGCATGCTGGGACGGCGGCCGATTGCCGCCAGCGGACTGCCGCTTGTCATGGCGTTTCCGCGCTGTTCCTCGGTTCACACCTGCTTTATGGCCTATCCCATCGACATCGCCTTTATCGACCGCAACGGCAACATCCTCGCGTGCTACGAAAACGTACGTCCCTGGCGTATGTGTTCCTGCCCCGGCGCCTGGGCGGTACTCGAGCGCCCTTCAATTATTGTTTCGCCCCCTGTTCTCCAACGCGTGCCGGCATAAGAATTGGCGACAGTGGACTTTCGTCATACGAAATTGGGTAAGATGGGGGAGGAGATGCATGGATGTCGAGATTCATCCCAACGCCAAAAAACACCTGACGGAAAAACAGGTGCTTGTCGCCTGGTTCGCGGTTACTGAGTGTATTCGCCGCGAGTCGGAAGACGAGCCGCCGAGATGGCTTGCGATTGGATGGCTTCCGGACGGACGGAGTGTGGAGCTCGTTGCGGTCGAACTTATTCGTGGATGGCTCATTATTCATGCCTTGTCTCCGGTTCAGAAGAAATTCTGGCAAGAGATCGAGCGAGCTCGGCAAAGGGGTCGATGATGGGCGAGACATATACGACCGCTAGTGGTCAGGTTGTAACGGATGAAATGATTGACGCGTGGTGTGAGTCGTACGAGCGCGGAGAGTTTCCGGATGGCGAACACACCGTTGGTGGAATCGTGCATGGACGGCCTCCACTCTCAGGTGAGGGAACGGCAACGCTATCGGTCAAGATTCCTCTGGGAATGAAGGAGGCTATTCGTCGACGGGCGGCTGCCGAGGGGATGACGCCAAGTGAGTTTGCCCGTGCGGCCCTGAGTGAAAAACTTCTTGCGGCCGGTTGATGCTTCTGACGTGCCGTTCTATAGGAGCGAGATTGTGGCCGATGTCGCGCTCAAAAACTTTTTTAAAATTCTCGGTTGACCGGAGCGCGTCCTTGGTTATACTAATCAAGCCTTGAAACAAGGCACACCTCAAATGGCTGGGTAGCTCAGTTGGTAGAGCAGAGGACTGAAAAT
>CAJJVE010000224.1:0-3105 GCA_905196265.1 uncultured Collinsella sp.
GCGTCAAAACCGCTATGTCATTCCACTCATTCATACGACCATGGTTCCCCAAAAGAGCTCGCTCGATGCACACGCTTCTTCAACCGTAAGGATTTTGCCCGTCAGGCGTCGTGACCTACGATCGACCCCGTAAAAACTCAAGGGAGACCAGCGCGATGTCATCGTCCAGCGCCGACTCGGTAAAGCGATCAAGCTCGCCCAAGACCTTACCGCAGATTCCTGATACGCCCTCACTCGAGACAGAGAGCAGAAGGTCGCGAAGGCGCTGCTCGCCAAAGAAAGCACCCGAGCGATCACGTGCTTCGATTGTTCCGTCGGTATACATAAAAAGCATGTCACCAGGAGCGAACGTAAACACGCCCGTCTCGTACACCATGCTCTCAAAGGCACCGATTACGCCCGATTGGCATCCAAGGAGCTCCACTTCTCCCCCGCAGGTCTCGCCGCCGCCAAGCGGCGTCGACGACGGCCTAATGACCATAGTGGGAGGATGCCCCGCAGAGCAATAGGTTGCGCGACCCGCTTTAAGATCAATCTTGGCGATAAACGCCGTCACAAACGTCTCGACCCTCGAAAAGCCCATGAGCATGCTGTTGAGCGAGCGGGCCATGCGAGCAGGCCCCGCACCCTCCCAGGCATAGGCCGTCAGCGCTGTCTTGACGAGCGCCGACATCGACGCCGCCTCGATTCCCTTGCCGGATACATCGCCCAAAATCATAACGGCGCAATCGTCGGGAAGTCGGACAAGCGTATAGAAGTCACCGCCGACCAACGCAGAATTCGTTGCCGATAGATATACCGAATCGGTTGCAATGCCCGGAACGTCACCAAGCGAATTTCTCATGCCAATCTGAAGCGTCTGAGCGATATGACGCTCTTCGCGCTTTTGAGACTCGCCTTCATAGATCAGCTCAAAGTCATGCGCCAGATGCACCAGGTAGTCGTATTCAAGGTCGTCAATTGGTTCTTGGCTGCCATCGCGGAGCAGCAAAGCGCGCCTCGTCGGCCCCTTGGCGATATCAGCGGGAACGATCGCATCGTTGCTTCGTTTGCCATCCGCTTCCGAGTGGTAGCGCCCCGCTTCGATGCCGGAGTCGACATAAAGCCCCTGACATGGTAGGCCATGGGCCCTCAACCATGCACCCATAGACGTGGATTCGTCCACACGCGTAAGGCGCACGTGCTTAAGGTCGTCAGCGTTCGTCCCGCCCAACACCGATGTCTCAAACCCGTCGGGGGCTGCCCCCAGGCGCGCTGCTGGCGCCGTGACAGAAAAGAAGAGTGACTCCGGATCGTCCGGCAGCGCCACACGACTGCCGCCCTCAAAATCGATGACATAAGTTTCGAGGCCCGCATCATACTCCACGGGGCAGAAATGACAATTGAGCACCGTGCAGATTTCCGTCGACACCGCTCGCGAGGCGGCAACGGGATCATCGAGATAGGTAAACAGTTCGTCGCGCAGCAAATTGAGCGAGCGGCCGAGCTCCGCCGTGCGGCGCGAACGTAAGCTCGACGCCATGCCGACCAGCTGAATAGACAGGTAATCGCAGATGACCTCGAGCACGTTCACGTCATAGGCAAGTGGCGCCTGGGGGCGTTTCCAGCCAACTTCCAACACGCCAAGGACCTGCGTGCCGTAAAACACGGGAAGACAGATCTCGCTGCGATACGGGGGCATATCCTGCACGCGCAGCAAGTGCTTGGAACGATTGTCCAAATCCATGAACAGACCCGAAGCAACCCGGTCGCCCTCAAGGTCCTGCTGGATCGACAGGCGACAGGCACGCGACTCGCGAAGTACGTAGGTCGGAATGCCCGCGCCGTACGGCATAAACTCGGGCAGATAGCTGTCCTCAAGCTCCTTAGAAACACCGCGGAGCTTAAAGCCGCCGCTCTCGGAAAAATAGATAGCCGCACCGGAGGCATCGAGCGTTCCAACGAGCTGATTCATAACGGTATCGAGCAAGCTGGGGAGCTCATCGGAGCCCACGGTACTCATAATGACCGAAAGGGTACCCGAAAGGCGTTTATTCGCCACCCTAAGCTCCGATAACGCACGTTTGAGCTGACGATCGTGGGAATACTGCTCTTCGATGCTGTGAAGCGCCACCAGGACACGCGGTGCACGACGTCCAAAGATACGCGGAGGCGTAACGGAACCCGCGCGAACCAAGACGGGAATAAAAGATCCGTCGCTCAGCTTGAGCATCAGCTCGCTCTCGGAGCCATCGGTCTCAAACGGCAGACGATGTTCGGTCGCGCGCTCAAAGGCAGACGAGTACAGAACGTCTTTAACATCTCCGCCGATTACGTCGGAACGTTCCTCGCACATCAGGTCGAGCAAACGGTTATTCACATGCAGAATGGTTCCGTCGAGCTCACAGATGATGACAGCATCGCTCGTGATCTCGACCAGTTGGGCAACGTCTGCCCACTCGTTGCGCTCAAGCGTTTCCATCGTGGACCTCACCGTCTATCGGTAACAAAAAAGCCTCCGAAGAGGCTTCTCAAATGCGATGGTGTCGGAGGCGGGACTTGAACCCGCATGACCAAAAAGCGGTCACTAGCACCTCAAGCTAGCGCGTCTGCCAATTCCGCCACTCCGACATGCTATGTTGTTGATTCGCGGTTCGTTTTGTTGGACCCGCGCGTTCAACGAGGAAGATAATAACCTATGATTCGAGAACTGTGCAAGCACTTTTTTGAAAAAAGTTTACGAATTTGTAAATGAGCAGGTAGATCTATATGTCCGGCCCCGTATCGGTGTTGCCTCCCGGCGCGTCCTCGGGCATGAGCGATATTTTGCTACGCACTTCGTGCTGCAAAATATCGCTCCCCCTGCGGAATGCGCCGGGAGGCAACACCGATACGGGGCCTGCAAATACGTACTTCAGGCACAGTTCTCAAACATATTGTGGGGGCTGATGCAAATTTGGTGACTCGGCTTTGCCGAGCCCTTATATGGGGAGGCCGGAGCTAAAGCTCCGGCCTCGCTCAATTTCTTATTAAACTAAGTGAGCGATCAGGGAATCGCACTCCCCCTGCCGAGTTACCGCAGGGCCCGTGCTGGACTTAGTTTTCAGAACATTCCGCAGACCAGGA
>CAJJVE010000225.1:0-3103 GCA_905196265.1 uncultured Collinsella sp.
CCCGAGCCGATGATCTTCTTGGGATCGTAGCCGGTCAGGTGCCACAGCTCGGTGCACACGACGTCGCAGGGGTTGGAGATGCTCACGAAGATGCCGTCGAAGCCGGCGTCGACGATGCGCTTGGCAAAGGAGCGGGCGGCGTCGGTGGTAAAGAACAGCTCGCCGTCGCGGTTGCCGGCGGCCAGCGCGACCTTGCCGGCGGCGTTGACGATGACGTCGCAGCAGGCCAGCTCCTCGTAGTGGTCGTAGCAGTTGACGATTTTGGTGTTATACGGGACAAACGAAAGGGAGTCGCGCAGGTCCTGGACCTCGGACGTCACCTTGGCCTCGTTGATATCGCACAGGTACAGCTCGTCGGCAATGCCCTGCATAAGCAGGCTGTTGGCGACATGTGCTCCTACGTGGCCCTGGCCGACCACACCGATCTTACGCGTCTGGTACATATGAGTATCCTTTCGGCCGAGTTTTTCGCGTCGAACCATTGTAGCGTCCAGCTGCCACTTTGCTAGACTAAAGCGCCGTAGATTTTTGGGACATGCCCTAATCTCTACTTTTGGGGTGATTTGGGCCGCTGACGGCATCGCTGGGCGATGTGCTCGCGCGGATGGGGCCGGTCGTTGTACCATAGCTGCAACTGACTCGTAAGGAGCATCCATGCCCATTCGCATTCCCGACGCCCTCCCTGCCGCCGCGCAGCTCGAGAGCGAGAACATCTTTGTCATGACCGAGTACCGCGCGCTGCACCAGGACATCCGCCCGCTGCGCGTGCTCATCCTCAACCTCATGCCCACCAAGATCGCCACCGAGACGCAAATCATGCGCAAGCTCTCCAACACGCCGCTGCAGGTGGAGGTGGACCTGCTGCGCACCAAAACGCACGAGGCCACGCACGTGAGCGCTGGCCACCTGGAGACGTTCTACCGCACGTTCGACGACATCCGCGACATCCACTATGACGGCCTGATCATCACGGGCGCGCCGGTGGAGCAGATGCCGTTCGAGGAGGTCGACTACTGGCCCGAGCTCTGCCAGATTATGGATTGGTCCACCACGCACGTGCACTCCACGCTGCACATTTGTTGGGGCGCGCAGGCCGGCCTGTACCACCACTACGGTATTCAGAAGCACGATCTGCCGGCAAAGGCGAGTGGCGTATTTGAGCATTATCTGGTGAAGCCGCAAAGCCCGCTGGTCCGCGGCTTTGACGACCGTTTCTATGCCGTGCATTCGCGCAACACCGATGTGCGCCGCGAGGACGTGGAGGCCGAGCCGCAGCTTGAGGTCGTGGCCGTGTCCGACGAGGTGGGCCTGTACATCGTCAAGTCGACCGACAGCCGTCGCTTCTTTGTCTTTGGCCATCCCGAGTACGATACCGACACGCTGCGCCTGGAGTACGAGCGCGACGTGAAGCGCGGGCTCAACCCCCAGGTGCCGGCGCATTACTTCCCAGGTGACGACCCCGCTGCCGAGCCGCGCAACGTCTGGCGCAGCCAGGCTCAGCTGCTCTACACCAATTGGCTCAACTACTACGTCTACCAGACCACGCCCTACGATCTAGCCCGCGCCGGCGAGGAGCACTAGGCTGTCGGGAGGTACGCTGGCATTTAGGCGCTGACGATGTTGGGCAGCGGCAGATCGTGGGCGTCGGTGGGAACGTGGTCGACACGCTGCTCGTCAAAGGCGATGCCGACGATTTGACATGCGGGCGAGAGCATGGGCAGGTAGCGGTCGTAGCAGCCTCCGCCGTAGCCCAGGCGCGCGCCGGTGCGGTCGAAGGCTACGAGTGGCACGACAACCATGTCGAGCTCGGCGGCGGGCACGATGGGGAAGTGGTCGCTGTCGATATCCGTAGCCGCGAAGGCCCGCGTAGGGTGGGCGATAAACGGGGCCTCGGACGCATCGCCGGCAGAGACTGACCGCATGCACATGCGCTGGCCACAAGCCATGTCGTCTGTTGCCGAGAGCATGCACGGATAGGCCACGCGCCAGCCGCGTTTGGCGGCCGCAGCGGCAAACGCGGCAGGGTTGACCTCGGAACCCATCGCGGCATAGACGGCAACGGTGCGCTGGCCCGCAGCGCCGCTGGACTCCAGCAGCTCAACAAGCCGCGCGCATACAACAGCAGACTTCGCCGCCCGAACATCCAAATCAATAGCATCGCGCCGAGCAATCACCGCCCGCCGCAACTCAGCCTTATCCATCCCAGCCTCATCTCCCAAACCTACCAAAAAGGGACAGGTTTATTTTGGCAGGTTTTATCTGGGCAAACGCGATATGGGCAGTAAAGCCACCGCAAATATGCCTGTGAACTGCGCCCTTTGTGGTTGTTTGGGCCTATGCGTTAATGCTATAACGCCGCAGCGATTGCTTCAGTCACAAACTTATTGAGTGACTCACCCTTCTTTGCCGCTGCCAGCGCTGCTTGCTTGTGGAGCTCAGAGCCCGTTCTTACGTTGAACGAGCCCTTAAAAGCCCGCTCGGGTTCCTTGCCCTTCTCGGCGCAAAACTCAAGGTAATCGTCGACGGCGTCGTGGAAGCATTGCTCCACTTCTTCAGCCGTGGAGCCTTCAAATACGATTGCGTCCCTAATGCCGGGGACCATACCTGTTAGCACATGCTGTTCGGCATCGAACTCGACTGGGGCGAAATAACCCTTGTATGCCAAAACGTTACTCATGACTACCTCCGACATCTTGCAGAAATCGAACGATGTTTCGAATGGTCCCCGCTGTCAATTCGTCAGATGGATGTGGCGCGTGCATTACGAACATCCTGCCATCTGATGGCCTGTAGAAGCGAACGCGCGATCCGGATGTCTTGCCTTTGTTGTCCATTTCAAAGCCATATGAAGCCATGACTTTTAAAAAATCGGTATACCGATACGTCGAAGGGCAGCTAAGCAGTTGGGCGATGAGTTTATCGGTCCGAGTCATCCCGCCTCACATTATGCAACTATATCCTAGTTGCAATTTAGGTCCGATGCAAGCATCCCTACTATAGAACATATGTACGTATGGAACAAGTGTTCGAACTACCACGAAGATGCCTGTCCCTTTTAATATGAGCAGGACATTGTCAAGAGGCAAAATCGGGCCTGGCCCCA
>CAJJVE010000226.1:0-3079 GCA_905196265.1 uncultured Collinsella sp.
GGGCTTGCCGTCGTCGGTGGGCACCGAGGTGATATGGCACACGACGCCCGCGCCGTGATCGAGCGGCTCCTGCAGGCGCTGCTCGGCATGGTGATAGATGATCGACGAGCCCAGCGGATACAGATCGAGCGTGACTGTACCGTTGTGGATCTCGCACTCGTGACCGCTAATCACGTCACTTGCGCATTCGTCGAGCGCCGGAATCGTCACGCGGTGCGAATTGCGCAGGCTGCGGTTGATGATAACCGTCGCGCACTCGCCATTCTTGCCCGTGCGGTTGTAGGCAAGCACCTCGTCGTTGAGCGCGAAGGCCTTGATCTCGCCGTCAATCATAAATGGCAATGCGCGGCGTACGGCGGAGGCGTTCTTGACAATAGCCAGCGTGTCGAAGTCGTGCAGTTGGTCCTTGGTCGGTAGGGTGCGGCGGTTGCCCGGATCGGTAAGGCCCTCCAGGCCGTACTCGTCGCCATAATAAATCGAAGGCACACCGGGGAAGGTCATCTGCATGAGCGTGGCGAGCCAAAAGCGGCTCTTGGCCAGTCCCATCGCGTTCTCGTCCAAGCGCCATTTGCTGCGTTCGCACTCGGGCAGCTGCGACTCGTCGGGGCCGCCGCCGAGCACCGAGATGATGCGCGGACGGTCGTGACTCGAAAGCAGATTAAGTGCGCAGGACAATGCCTCGCTCGGGTAGTTCTCGCGCAGGGTCTCGATATCCTCGGCAGCTTGGTAGGCGTTCTTGTAGCCCATCAAAAAGCCGATGACCATGTCGCGGAAGGGGTAATCCATAGCAGAGTCCAGCTCTGAGCCCTGCAGGTAGCGGCGCAGATGGCCGTAGCTAATCTTGTTGGAGGCGTCTTCCCAGACTTCGCCGAGCAACAGTGCGTCGGGCTTTTCGGCAAGTACGGCCTTCTTGATCTCGGCCAGGAAGTCGTCGGAAAGCTCGTCGGCGACGTCCAGGCGCCAACCATGGGCACCGGCGCGCAGCCATTTGCGGATCACGCCGTCCTTGCCCAGGAGCTTCTCGCGCACCAGCTCGGACTTCTCGTTGATGGCCGGCATGTTGCCCACGCCCCACCAGCAGTCGTACGAGCCGTCCTCGTGGAAGGTAAACGCATCGCGCCACGGAGAATCCTCGCTCTGCCAGGCACCCACGCCGGGGTAGTTGCCGTAGCGGTTGAAATAGATCGAGTCGTCGCCCGTGTGGTTGAAGACGCCGTCCAGGATGATTGAGATGCCCAGCTTCTCGGCTGCCTGGCACAGCTCGGTAAAGTCCTGCTCAGTGCCCAGGATCGGATCGATCTTGGTGTAGTCGGCCGTGTCGTAGCGGTGGTTGCTCGCGGCTTCAAAGATGGGGTTGAGGTAGATGGCCGTAAAGCCTAGCTCGGCGATGCGGGGCAGGTCTTCCTGGATGCCCTTGAGCGATCCGCCGTAAAAGTCCCAGGTCTTGATGGAGCCGTCCTCGGCGCGCTCGTACACGGGCGGCTCGTTCCAGTCCTCGACCATCCGGCGCTGAATGCCCTTGCGCGGTTTTTCGAGTTCGGCCATTGTGCGCTCGCGCCAATGCTCGTCACGCGCATAGCGGTCGGGGAAGATCTGGTAGACCATGCCGCGCTCGTACCAAGTGGGGCGGTTCTCGCGGTGCTTATAGACGGTAATCTGGAAGGACGGCACCTCGGCGTAGTCGTAGGTTACGCCCTCGCCGCCGGTGCGGCCCTGGGGCGCGCCCAGGCGAACCTCGGGTTGGCCCTCGATATTGCAGATAAAGCTGTACCACACAAGACACGGTTTAGTGCATTTGAGCTCGCCGGTAAAAATGCCATCGCCTTCGTGCTCCATCGGAATCAGGGTCTCGCCGACATCATCGACCCAGGTACGTAGGGTGAGTGTTGCCTGGTTGGGATCGGCATCCTCCAAAATCACCGAGAGTGCAACGGTAGTTCCTGTGGTCACAGCGCCAAACGGAGTGCGAAACTGCGGTAGGCGGCTGTTGTGTATCAATCTCATAGTACGGTCCAGTTCAATAGAATCACGGCCTGCGGGCCATGGGCTTTACGCACAAGATATAAGTATATCTGTTGTACAAAGGGTGTATAAACAACATCCGTTTACCATCGGCGAACGGTTGTCCTAGAAAATCGTTTTACCAACTATCTACAGAGAAGGGGCGCCCGGTTGGAGCGCCCCTTGTTTAGGGTTTTGATTAGGTTTTAGATCGTCTGTGGGCTAGCGGCGCTTGCGGGTGGCCGTTGCCTTGCGGACGGAGGTCTTCTTGGTCGGAGTCTTTTCCTCTGCCGGAGCGGCGGGGGAGACCGGGGCCTCCTTGACGGGCGTGGGCTTAGCCTCTGTCTTCGGGACGGCCTTGACCTCGGCGGCCTTCGGCACCGGCTGGGCCTTTACCTCGGCCTTGGGCTCCTCTTTGGCGGCAGTGGGCTTGGCCTCGACCTTAGCCTCCGCCTTGGGAGCAGTAGCCTTGGTCGTGGTCTTCTTGGCCGTCGTCGTGGCGCGCTTGCGCGTGGCGGTCTTGGCGGCCGGCTTGGCCTCGACGGTTGCCTCGGCCTTGGACTCGGCGGGCGTCTCCTCGACTTTGGCGGCCGGCTTTGCGGCTGCCTTGGTCGTGGCGGCTTTCGTGGTCGTCGACTTCGTTGCCGTGGTTTTCTTGGCTGCCGTGGCCTTCTTGGCGGTCGTAGTCTTGGTTGCAGCCGTCTTCTTGACAGCAGTCTTGGCCGGAGCCTTTGCGGCCGGCTTGGCCTCGGCGGCCTCAGCCTTTATCTCGGGAGCAGCCTCGGCCTCGGCGGCCTTCTTGGCAGCGGCGGTCGTGCGCTTGCGCGTCGTCGTTGCCTTGGTGGCAGTCGTCTTTGCTGCGGCGGTCTTGGTGGCAGCGGCCTTGGTTGTCGTAGCCTTCTTGGCCGTCGTCTTGCGCGTCGTGGTCTTCTTGGCGGCAGGCTTTGCAGCCGGCTTAGCCTCAGCCCCGGGAGCTTCCTCAGCCTTCACCTCAGCCTTGGGCTTCTCAGCAGCAGCGGGCGCCGCAACAACCGGCTCAGCCTTGGGCTCGGCCTTCTCGGCCACAACCGCGGGCTCG
>CAJJVE010000227.1:0-3044 GCA_905196265.1 uncultured Collinsella sp.
GGCGTCAACGCGATGATCGCCGGAATCACCACCACCGTCTGCGGCGGTGACTGGCACGTGGCCATGAGCGTCATCTTCCTCGAGGGTATCGTCATCTTGCTGCTCGTGCTTTGTGGCCTGCGCGAGGCCATCATGGACGCCATCCCGGTTGTCCTGCGTCACGCCATCTCGGTGGGTCTGGGCCTGTTCATCGCCATGATTGGCCTGTGCGATGCCGGCATTATCACCGCTGGCGCCGGTACGCTCGTCGGCCTGGGCGACATCACCTCCCCCACCTTTATCGTCGGCATCATCTCCATCGTCGTGACGGTTGCCCTAGCTTCCCGCAACGTGCCGGGCTCGCTGCTCATCGGCATCGTCGTCGCCGTCATCGCCGGTATCCCCCTAGGTGTGACCCAGGCTCCGACCGGTATCATCGCCCCGCTCGACTTCTCGAGCATCGGTGGCCCCATCGCCGACGCCGGCGGCGTGCCTGCCATCGTCAAGGTCCTTACCGACCCCGCGCTCCTCGTCATCTCGTTCTCGCTGCTCATGAGTGACTTCTTCGACACCATGGGCACCGCGATGGCCGTGGCCAAGCAGGGCGAGTTCCTCACCGACGACGGCAACGTCGAGAATATCAAGGAGATCCTGATCGTCGACTCCGCCGCCGCTGCTGTGGGCGGTTTCATGGGTGTCTCCTCCATCACCACCTTCGTCGAGTCCACTTCCGGCGCCGCCGACGGTGGCCGCACGGGCCTCACCTCCGTCACCACCGGCGTGCTGTTCATTCTCGCTGCGTTCTTCTCCCCCATCGTCACCATCGTTTCCAGCGCCGCCACCTGCGGTGCTCTGGTCTACGTCGGCTACCTCATGATGAGCGAGGCCTCCGAGATCGACTGGTCCGACGTGTCGCAGGGTTTCCCGGCGTTCATGATTGTCGCCGGCGTGCCCTTCACCTACTCCATCTCTGCCGGCATCGGCCTGGGCTTTATCGCTTACGTGGTCGTCGCGCTCTTTAAGGGCGAGGCCTCCAAGATCAAGCCGCTCATGTGGATCGCAGCCCTTGCCTTCCTCGTCTACTTCTTCGTGGCGTAACGGCATAGTCTGCTAAAACAAAACAACAAGGCGCGGAGTCGCATCGAACGGCTCCGCGCCTTTCTTTTAGCGTCTGCCCCCGTGCCAGCGTGCGACAATTGAGGCTGTCGATATCACAACACCGAGAGAAGCCTGCCTTGGAAGCGCATCATAAGCAGATAACCGTTTATTCAGAGTGTGTGGAAGGCGCGCCCGTCATCTACCTCCCCGTGGTTATGGGCGACGGTGGTGAAGTCTACGAGCGCTGCCGAGAGCTCGACTGCCCGCCGTTCACCCTTGTCGCCATTGGAGGGCTCGATTGGAATCGCGAGCTGAGCCCCTGGGAATGCGACGGAACTATACGAGATGCCGAGCCCTTTGGCGGACAGGCTGCTGGTTTTCTTGACGAGCTGTTGAAGCAGATAATCCCCCAGGCCGAATCATCGCTCCCGCAACCGCCCGCCTGGCGCGGCGTTGCAGGCTACTCGTTGGCGGGTCTTTTTGCACTGTGGGCACTTTGGCAAACAGATGTCTTTGAGCGCGTGGCGAGCGCATCGGGGTCGCTGTGGTTCCCCGGCTTTATCGACTACGCGCGCGAGCGTACGATGACGGCTACGCCCGACGCCGCCTATCTGTCGCTCGGTAAAAAGGAAACCAAGACGCCCAACCGCATGATGCGGCACGTACTCGATGATACGCACGCGATGGAAGAGCTGCTTATCGAGCGTGACATTCCAACAACGCTGGAACTCAACCCCGGCAATCACTTTGCCCAAACTGACCTGCGCATGGCGCGCGGCATCCACTGGATACTGACGCATTAAAAATGGCGTCCACGCGTACGCACGGGCGCCATTTTTTGATTTAGCTGAACACAACTACTATTCGACAGTCTCCTCGAGTTCAGATACGGCGGGCGTCGAGGATTGGGACATGGAAGTCCTTTCATAATGGAAGGGCGATCAGGCATATCGGATAACCTGCCCGAACGATACGATCCGAACCATTGTACGTGATACGCCATGTCTCGCACGCGCCGTCACCTGCAAGCGGTAGCGTTACTTCCAAACGCGCTCGGCAATGCGCTTGACCAGCGCGATCTTTGCCCACTGTTCGTCCTCGGTCAGTTTGTTGCCAATCTCGCAGCTGGCAAAGCCGCACTGAGGCGACAGGTACAGGTTCTCGAGCGGTACGTACCTTGCGGCTTCGCGGATGCGCTCGACGATAACATCCTCGTTCTCGAGCTCTGCCGCCTTGGTGGTTACCAAGCCCAGCACGACCTTCTTGCCCGGGGCAACGTACTTGAGCGGCTCAAAACCGCCGGCGCGCGGCGTGTCGAACTCCAGATAGAACGCATCGACATTCTCATGTGCGAACAGGTACGGCGCGATGGGGTCGTAGCCGCCCTCAAAGGCATAGGTAGAGTGGTAGTTACCACGGCACACGTGCGTGTTAATGACCAGATCGTCGGGCTTGCCCTCGATGGCAGCGTTGTTGAGCGCCACGCCCAGCTCGCTTACCTTTTGCAGGTCGACCGGGCTCATGCCGGTTTTGGCGACAAAATCGGTATCGCAGTAGATGCCCCAGGTGCAGTCATCAAACTGGATGTTGCGGCAGCCTGCTGCGTACAGGTCGGCGATCACCGTGCGATAAGCGGCTGCAATGGCGTCGGCAAGTTCCTCATCGGTCTCATAGACAGCGCGCAGGCTCTCCTGCTGGCCGTCGCAGCGATCGAGCGTGACCTCAGAGAACGTCTGGATCGGCGCCGGAATGGTCTGGCGTGCGACCTGGCCCTCCCCCTCAAGCGCCTTGACGAACTTAAAATGCTCGACGAACGGGTGGTTCTCGCCGCTAATGGGACCAGTAACCACGGCGGTGTCGGCCGTCGTCTCCTCGTCATGGAACATATAACCCGTGCGTGAGGCGCGGCGCTCAATGCCGTTAAGGCCCCACATAAAGTCGAGGTGCCAGTAGCTGCGGCGAAACTC
>CAJJVE010000228.1:0-3029 GCA_905196265.1 uncultured Collinsella sp.
TTTGGCAAGGGCCTTTCGGGCGGCGAGGTGTCGGTGCGCCCCAACCCGCATGCGACCTACAAGTTCGACGAGAACATCATCGTGGGTAACGTTGCGTTCTTTGGCGCCACGAGCGGCCGTGGCTTCATTAACGGTCTGGCCGGCCAGCGTTTTGCCGTGCGCAACTCCGGTGCCACCGTGGTGGTCGAGGGCTGCGGCAACCATGGCTGCGAGTACATGACGGGCGGTCTGGCGCTCATCCTGGGCGAGGTCGGGCAGAACTTTGCAGCCGGCATGACAGGCGGCGTGGCCTATGTCTTTGACCAGTACGGCACGCTCGATGCCCGCGTGAACCACGAGAGCGTTGAGCTCAAGGCCCCGACGGCCGGCGAGCTGGCGCAGATTCGCGAGCTCATCCAGGAGCACGTGGACGTGACGCAGAGCCCGCGCGGCATTAAGCTGCTCTACAGCTTTGAGACGATGAGCAAGCACTTTGTGAAGGTCATTCCGACCGAGTACGAGCGCGTGCTGGCGATCGTCGCTGCGGGCGAGGCTGCCGGCAAGACGCATGCGCAGGCAGAGGAGTTGGCGTTTGACATTGTGACCGGTCGCGCGAGCGCCGCGGATGTCGCTCGCTTTGATGTCGTGAGCGGTGCTGCGGGCGCTGCGTCCGTGGCCGCCGCCGGTTCTGTTGCTTCGACCAAGAAGGAGGCGTAAGTGCCATGGGTAAGCCCGGTGCTTTTCTTGATATCGATCGCGTGGCCCACGAGCTTCGCCCCGTGGAGGAGCGCAGCCGCGATTTCGATCCGCTGTACGTGGAGCTCGATGACGATGCGCGCCGCGCCCAGGCGAGCCGCTGCATGATGTGCGGCGTGGCGTTTTGCCAGATGGGTGCGAGCTTTGGCAAGGCACGCCCGAGCGGCTGCCCGCTGCACAACCTGATTCCCGAGTGGAATGAGCTGGTGTACCGCGGCCGCTGGGACGAGGCTGCCGAGCGTCTGTCGCTCACCTCGCCCATGCCCGAGTTTACGAGTCGCGTGTGCCCGGCGTTTTGCGAGGCCGCGTGCAACCTGGGTTCGGTTGACGGCCAGCCCACGACGATTCACGATAACGAGCGCGCGATTAGCGATCATGAATGGGCAAATGGCGGTCCGCGTCGCTTTGAGCCGGCAGGGAAGGATGCGCCCTCGGTTGCCGTGGTAGGCTCCGGTCCTGCTGGTCTGGTGGCTGCATGGGAGCTTGCGCGTCGTGGCGCCCGCGTGACGGTGTTTGAGCGTGACGACCGCCCGGGCGGCCTGCTCATGTACGGCATTCCCAACATGAAGCTCGAGAAGTCTGTGGTCGAGCGTCGCGTGGCGCTCATGCGCGAGCTGGGTATCGTCTTTGAGCTGGGCGCTGACGTGAACGACCCCAAGGTTGCCGCCAAGCTCGATGGCTTTGACGCCGTTGTGGTGGCTGCCGGTGCTCGTGCGCCCCGTGGTCTTTCGGCTACGAATGTGGATGCCCCGGGCGTGGTGTATGCCGTGGACTACCTGACGGCTTCGACCGTCTCGGTGCTCGATGGCGGTGAGCCCGCGGTGAACGCGCGCGGCCTGGACGTCGTGGTCATTGGCGGCGGCGATACTGGCAACGACTGCGTGGGTACCGCGGTGCGCCAGGGTGCGCGCAGCGTGCGCCAGTTTGAGTTCTTGCTGGCGGCGCCCGATGCGCGCGCGGCGAACAACCCCTGGCCGCAGTGGCCCAATGTGAAGAAAACTGGCTATGGCCAGCAGGAGGCCATTACCGCCATGGGTGGCGAGATGCGCGCCTGGGGAGTGGATACCCTCGAGGTGCTGCTGGACAAGAAGGGTGCGGCCGCGGGCCTGCGCGTGGTCGATCTGGATTGGTCGGCCGGCAAGCCGGAGCGCATCGCAGGCTCCGAGCACGAGGTGCCGGCGCAGCTGGTGCTCATCGCCTGCGGCTTTACGGGTCCGGAGCACAGTGTGTTCGATGCGGTGAGCGTGCCTGTTGCCACCTCTGGTCGTCCGCTGCCGGTGATGGCTGCCGAGGGCTCGCACCTCGCGGCTCGCACGGAGGGTGTCGCCGCGGATGCCGCGCCGGTGTATGTGGCCGGCGACGCCCGCAACGGCAGCTCGCTCGTTGTGAACGCCATGGCCGATGCCCTGGCCTGCGCAGCCGAAGTCGCCGAGGCGCTGGAGCTGTAAAGTAGTCATTTAAGAACGTCCTCAACGACTAGTCATTGGGGACGTTCTTTTTTGTCTAGTCGTTGGGGACACTCTTTGCGAGCGATTTGCTCGTTTGCCGACGTACGGGTGTTCATTTGTCGACTTCTTGGGCTGTGGTCACCTGTTGTTTCTGTGGTGGCTGCGGGCATCTGGCTCAAAAAGGCGGGTTGGCTGTCTATGTCTACCTGCGGTTTTCTTGCGGTGCGCTCATTCGGTCAAGTGTCCCGTCAAGTGTTTGGTTAGCATCTGGTTTGCAGTCGAGGGCCTATTTTGCCCGCGCTGACAGTGGCTGCTCGCCCTCCTCGTAAGCTCAAATTGAGGTTCATCAGTTTGAGGAGGATGCCATGACTGACCAAGTTTTTGACCGAGCGCAGCTGGCCGAAGCCGTCGGCAACGATATTGCCGACATGGCTCACTTTTGGATGCTGCGGAAGTTTCAATTCCTGGAGCCGGCGCGCGAGCAGTTCGAGATTATCGTCGATCCGTGGCTCAGCTATTGCGAGGAACCTTCTCAAAACGAAATCATGGCCTACAACATGGCGTTTACCGATTGGCTGCTGTTTGAGCGCCCCTATTACCACGGCAAGACGCTGTTGGAGCTGTATGTGGACGAGCCGCCAGCGTCAATTTCTCCTGCTTCGCTCGGGCGACTTGAGCAGGTGCGCGACACGCAGTATTTCTCGCGCTTTGGCATTTTGGACAAGGATCCCGCGACTGGCATGGTCGTGCTGAAGGACACGCGCACCGACCGTCGCTTTGACGTCTACGACCCACATATCGTGCAAAAGGAGCACTGGAGCGATGGCGCGATTGCGGTGCGGCTCG
>CAJJVE010000229.1:0-3028 GCA_905196265.1 uncultured Collinsella sp.
AGCGCCTTGCCGCTGCGGAAGCGCACGCCGCCGTTGGCGAGCACCGCGTGGGCGTCGTCGCGCTCCTTCCAGCTGGGGAAGGTGACGGTAAAGCTGCTCTTGTTGCCTTCGGGCTCCAGCACGGTGTGCTCGGGCAGCTGGTCCTCGACGGCGTCGAAGGCCTCGCGGAACTTGTTCTGGATGTAGAGCTGAGCCGGCAGCAGCCACTCCTCCATGGTCTTGGAGACCACGGAGCGAACCTGCGGGTTCTTGGCGAGCTTGGCGGTATAGGTCTTCATAAAGTCGAGGTAGGCCGGCAGGTCGAAGTAGAGGTTGTCGACCGGGCGCAGCTCGGGCACCTCGCCGGTGAGCTGGCTCTTGGGCGCGATGAGCTCCTCGGGCTCAAACTGGTGACCCAGGTCGCACTCGTCGGCATAGGCCTTCTCGGACTTGCAGCCCTGGATGGGGCAGCGGCCGATCACCTGGCGGCCGTTGAGGAACGTGCCGGCCTTGGCGTCGTAGAACTGCAGCGTGGAGCGTTTGGAGATGGTGCCCTGCTCGTGCAGGCGCTCGATAATCTCGGCGGTAACCTCGTTGTGAATCTGGGCCGCCGGCTCAAGGCCCGAGCCGCCGTAGATGTCGCAGCTGATGTTGTAGTTGTTGAGGGTCGCGGCCTGGCGGGAGTGGTTGGACTCGACGTACTCGCCGATGGACTTGTCGTAGCCCTCGTTCTCCTTGAGCTTGCGGTAGCTCTCCATGATGGGCGATCCATAGCAGTCGGTGCCCGAGGTGAAGATGACGTTCTCGCGGCCCAGGCGGTCGCGCAGGAAGCGGGCGAAGAAGTCGGCCGGGACAAAGACGCCGCCAACGTGGCCAAAGTGAAGGCCCTTGTTGCCGTAGGGCTCGCCGGCGGTAACGATGGCGCGGCGAGGCCAGCTGGGACGGTCGTTCATGGAGTATTTGGATGCCATGGGACTCCTTCGCATATGGTAAGAGCGCAGCCGGGCGCAAGGCCTGGCGACGCGGTGGTCAATTCGTGCATATCGTTCGACATTATCGCACATGCGGACGGGTACGTGGCAGGGGCGCTATCCTAAGATGCTATGAATGAGATTTCCAACATACATGCGTTTGAAGACGAGGATTTCCTGCACGCCTGCTTTGCGTGGGGGATGGCCGTGCTTGGCGCATTTGCCGTGTGCCTGGTGCCGTTGTTTATGCTGCTAGGCGGACCTGCTGACTTGGATGCGGCTGACGCGGGCGGCTGGACGGCTATCTTGGGCTGGCTAGTCGGCTTGGCTGCGGTTTCGGCGGCGTCATTTGCCGTGCACGAGTTGGTGCACGGCGTGTTTTTTAAGCTGCTGGCGCCTGCGGGCGCGCAGGTGACCTTTGGGGCAAATCGCGAGACGGCGATGATCTATGCCTGCGCCGAGGGCGTGGTGTATTCGCGCCGGCGGTACGTGGCGGTTTGCCTGGCGCCGACGGTTGTTGTGACGGCGGCGTTTACCCTAGGGTTTGCGCTCTCGGGCTATCCGCTGCTGTGCTACCTGGCGGCCGGTTTGCATTTGTCGGGCTGTGTGGGCGATTGGTATTACGTGCGAACCATTCTGCGCGACCGTCGCATTGTCGCCTGCGAGGACACGTCCTTTGGTGTGCGCTTTTTCGCAAGGTAGTCTTTTTTTGGGATGATTTTTCTGGGATGGGGATTAAAAAATCATTGTGGGAGAGGAGATGTTGATGAAGCCGTTGCTGTTGCACGCCTGCTGTGCGCCGTGCTCGCTTGAGCCGGTTTGCCTGCTGCGCGAGGAGGAGTTTGAACCCACAATCTGCTGGACCAACCCCAATATTCAGCCGCGCGATGAATGGCAGCGCCGCCTGGACGAGCTGCGCCGGTGGTGTGCCGACGGCGGCATCGAGCTTATCGAGGCAGGGGAGGACCGCGAGCGCTGGGAGACCGGCGTGGCGCCGCTGGGCGCCGATCGGCCCCGTCGCTGTCGTGCGTGCTATGCCCTGCGTCTGGCCGAGGCATGCCGTGTGGCCCAGGAGCACGGGTTTGAATATGTGGGCACGACGCTCGCCGTTTCGCCGTATCAGCTGTTCGAAACCTGCAATGATGTGTTGGAGCGTCTGGCTGCCGCCCGCGGTCTCACTCCGGTGATTCGCGATTTTCGCCCGTATTACCCCGAGGCGACACGCCGTTCGCGCGAGCTTGGCATGTATCGACAGAATTATTGCGGCTGCCGATTCTCGGCCGTCGAGGCGGCCATGGACCGCGCCCGCATTCGCGACGAGCGCAAGGCTGCCAAAAAGTAGTTCATTTGGGACGTCAGCCTGCTAGGATGTAGAGCGGACTTTAGCTATATAAGGAGTATCCGACGTGTCTATGCGTACCGATGATTTTGACTATAACCTTCCTGAGGAACTGATTGCCCAGGCTCCTGCCGAGCCGCGCGACTCCTGTCGTCTGCTGGTGGTGGATCGCAAGGGCTCCCAGGCGGGAACGCCGCTGGAGCACGGCGGCACCGTTGAGCACCGCATCTTCCGCGACATCATCGACTATATCGAGCCGGGCGATGTGCTCGTCATCAACAAGACGCGCGTGATGCCGGCCCGCCTGATTGGTCGCAAAGCCGGCTCGGGTGGCGTGGTCGAGACGCTGCTGCTCAAGCGCCGCGAGGATGTTGACCCGCTGGGCCATGTTTGGGAGTGTCTGGTCAAGCCGGGCAAGCGTCTGAAGCCCGGTGCTCAGATTGAGTATCGCGCCGGTGGCGCCCATGCGCCCGAGGGCGCGCCCGTGGTGCTGACGGCCGAGGTCATCGACTTTGTCACCGATAGCCGTGGCGGCCGTCTGGTGCGCTTTGAGCCGGCCGGTTGCAATGCTGCCGGCGAGCCGCGCACGCTCGACGAGGCCATCCACGCCGCCGGTCACGTGCCGCTGCCGCCCTACATTACCGATTACGAGGGCGACCCCGAGAAGTACCAGACCGTTTACGCCATGAAGGAGGAGCACTCGGCTGCCGCTCCTACGGCGGGCCTGCACTTTACTCCC
>CAJJVE010000230.1:0-3026 GCA_905196265.1 uncultured Collinsella sp.
GTGGTCATCGGCGCCGGCAACACCGCCATGGACGCCGCCCGCGTGGCCAAGCGCCTGGCTGGCGTAAAGAACGTGCGTCTGGTGTATCGTCGCACTAAGAAGCAGATGCCCGCCGACGAGGAAGAGCTCGATCTTGCTCTTGCCGACGGCGTTGAGTTCTGCGAGCTGCTGGCGCCCAAGGCACTCAACGGCGCCGTGCTGACCTGCGACGTTATGGAGCTTGGCGAGCCGGATGCAAGCGGCCGTCGCAGCCCTGCCGCCACGGGCGAGACCGTCGAGCTTCCCGCCACCACGGTGATCTGCGCCGTGGGCGAGGGCATCGATGCCAGTCTGTACGATGCCGCGGGCGTCGAGCACGACCGTCGCGGCCGCCTTGCCGCTACCTCCACCGGCGTTGAGGGCGTCTGGGCTGCGGGCGACTGCCGCCGCGGTCCTGCCACCGTGGTTGAGGCTATTGCCGACGCCGCCGAGGTCGCCCGTGCCATCGCCGGCGTGGACTTTAACAAGTACGCCGATTGCAACGAGCAGGCTGGCCGCGAGGACACCTGCTACGAGCGCAAGGGGTCGCTGTGCCGCGACAAGCGCAACTGCACCAAGACCCGCTGCCTGGGCTGCGGCTCGGTGTGCGAGGTCTGCTGCGACGTGTGCCCCAACCGCGCCAACGTAGCCATTAAGGTGCCGGGCCTGGCCAAGCATCAGGTCGTCCATGTCGATGGCATGTGCAACGAGTGCGGCAACTGCGCCGTGTTCTGCCCCTACCAGGAGGGCCGTCCCTACAAGGACAAGCTCACCCTGTTCTGGAGCGAGGAGGACATGGAGAACTCCGAGAACGAGGGCTTCCTGGCCGTGGACGAGGACCACTTTAAAGTCCGCGTCGCCGGCACGGTCCGCACCGTCTCGGTCGATGCCGTCAACACCGGTCTTCCCGAGGCCGTCCGCCTGACCATCAAGGCTGTGCGTGACAACTATTCGTACCTTCTTAAGAAATAGGCGAACCTTTTATGGCCAAATCTATTCAACATAACGTGGCCTACGTTGCCTGCGGAAGCGGCTGTGCTTCCGCAGGCGGCGACGCCCGCTGCAGCGAAGGCTGCATTGGCTGTGGCGCCTGCGTCACGGCTTGCCCCCACGGTGCCATCTCACTGGTCGACGGCGTTGCCCGCGTGGACCGCTCCAAGTGCACGGGCTGCGGCCTGTGCGGCATGGCGTGCCCGCAGCGCGTGATTGCCTTCGTTCCCGGCTACCAGAACATCCTGGTGCGTTGTAACAACACCGACAAGGGCGCCATTGCGCGCAAGATCTGCGACACGAGCTGCATCGGTTGCGGCATGTGCGCCAAAAAGTGCCCTGCCGGCGCTATTCGCATCGAGGACAACTGCGCCCATATCGACGGCGCGGACTGCCTGTCGTGCGGCATGTGCGCGGTTGTGTGCCCGCATGGCGCCATTCACGACCGCACCGGCATTGCCGCCGGCGTGTAGAAGGGAATCACCATGGCACAGGAATTCACTTTTACCGTTAACGGCGTGGAGCGCACGACGACTCAGAACAAACCGCTGCTGCGCTACCTGCGGGACGACCTGCATATTCACTCCGCCAAGGACGGCTGCTCCGAGGGCGCGTGCGGTACCTGCACCATCCACGTGGACGGTGCGGCCGTCAAGGCGTGCGTGCTGACCACCGCGCTTGCCGCCGGCCGTAACATCGTAACCGTCGAGGGCCTGCCCGAGGACGTGCGCGAGGCCTTTGTGTACGCCTTTGGCGCCGTGGGCGCCGTGCAGTGCGGCTTTTGCATCCCCGGCATGGTCATGGCGGGTGCGGCACTCATCGCCGAGGACCCCGAGCCCACCGAGGAACAGATCAAGTACGCCATTCGCGGCAACGTCTGCCGTTGCACCGGCTACAAGAAGATTATCGAGGGCATTTCGCTGGCAGCCGCGGTGCTCCGCGGCGAAAAGCAGATCGACGAGGACCTGGAGCGCGGCGATGACTACGGCGTGGGCAAGCGCGCCTTCCGTATCGACGTGCGCAAGAAGGTGCTCGGCGAGGGCAAGTACCCCGACGACATCGACGAGCTCGACCAGCCGGGCCTGACCTATGCCAGCGCCGTGCGCTCGAAGTACCCGCGTGCCCGCGTGCTCTCCATCGATACCTCCAAGGCCGAGGCCCTGCCCGGCGTGGTGGGCATTCTGCGCGCCGAGGACGTGCCGGTCAACCAGGTCGGCCACCTTATCCAGGACTGGGACGTCATGATCGCCCAGGGCGATATCACCCGCTGCGTGGGCGATGCCATCGTGCTGGTGGTTGCCGAGGACGAGGCGACGCTCGAGAAGGCCAAGAAGCTCGTCAAGGTTGATTACGAGCCTCTGGAACCCGTGCGCAACATCGCCGAGGCCAGGGCTGCCGACGCTCCGCGCCTGCACGACAGCTTCTTTGCCTTTGGCAACACGGTGGAGCTCAAGGACAACGTATGCCAGAGCCGTCACGTGACGCGTGGCGACGCCGCCAAGGCGCTGGCAGAGAGCGCGTTTACCGTGACGCAGCGCTTTACCACGCCCTTTACCGAGCATGCCTTCTTGGAGCCCGAGTGCGCCGTCGCCTTCCCGTACAAGAACGGCGTCAAGGTGCAGTCGACCGACCAGGGTGCCTACGATACGCGCAAAGAGTGCGCCCACATGTTTGGCTGGGACAACGAGCCCGAGCGTGTGGTCGTCGAGACCATGCTCGTGGGCGGCGGCTTTGGCGGTAAGGAGGACGTATCCATCCAGCACCTGGCCGCGCTCGCTGCCTATAAGTTCCAGCGTCCTGTGAAGTGCAAGCTCACGCGTGCCGAGTCGCTCGCGTTCCATCCCAAGCGTCATGCCATGGACGGCACCTTTACGCTGGGTTGCGACGCCGAGGGCAACTTTACCGGCCTGGATTGCGAGATTAACTTTGATACCGGCGCCTACGCGTCGCTGTGCGGCCCGGTGCTCGAGCGCGCCTGCACGCATGCCGTCGGCCCCTACAAGTACCAGAACACCGAC
>CAJJVE010000231.1:0-3002 GCA_905196265.1 uncultured Collinsella sp.
CCAGTATCTTGTTTTCAACACCGGATTAGTGACGGCGGAGTACGACAACATCTATGCGTTGTTTGGAGCCCCCTTGGCCGATGGAAAGCGTCCCTTTATGGATTACTGTGTCGAAGGGCAGGGACAGTACGGCAAGTTGCTCGTTCGTTACTTTAGTGAAATGCCAGATGCTGCCAACTACATTGAAACCCTCGATGACGTGGTTCTCGATACTCACAAGGAGATTAAAATCGATAGCCCGCATATTTTGCGGGATAACATCAATCGCTTGCCCTTTGGGCTCCTTGATGAGGCTGCAAAGGATGATATCGCTGCGCAAAGGATCTTGCAGGATATTAAGGTGGCGAGGAATATTGACAAGCGCCCGCTTTGGAAACAGCTCGCCCAGCGGTTGGCACAGGGTACCGCTGGCTATATGCGAATGGACGAAAAGCTAAAAGAGGCTGTCAATAAGTCCCGCAAGCGCGCTAGGTGGAACTATAAAACTGCTGTCCCAATGTATTATCCAAAGGGCGATAAGGTTGATTTATTGTTGCCGCTTTGTCTAGTTGACCCTCACAAGGTTGATGCCGCGCTGATTGTCGAAAAGGTTGAGAGCGGCAACTATATGGGTCAAACAATTCTTCCTCCGCGCAAAGCGTACATGGATGCGCGCATTGTGTGCAGGCCAGACAATGACTGGCTTGACCCCTGGTCTAAGGACCAGGTGGATGGGGATGAATAAACTTATCGACACACTTCTTGTTCGCAGCCATCTTTGGCGGAGCTGTTTTGTCAAATGGTGTGGGGGAGTGTTTGGGATTTGGGGTGTAGTGGTTTCCTTTATCTCCCTAGATGACCTTGGACTTAATAATACTTGCCAGAAGATCATGGCTCTTTTGGTCTTGCTCATTTTGTCGTGCGCGGGCAGTGCTGTCCACGCCGCTCTTAAGAGAAATAGAGAGTTTTGGTCTTGTGGCAGCTCGTCGCTGCAGGCGTGTTATGGGGATTTGTTTTCGTTTACAGACGATTTTGTAGGTGGTCATTGTTGTTGCGTTATTCCTGTCAATACGACTTTCGATACCGTAGTCGACAAACCGGGCTCTTGCGCGCATCCGCTCGTTTCGCCATTTAGCCTGCATGGTCTTTGGCTTTCTAAGATGGAGGAGCGCGGTCTGTCTGTTGTCGAAATCGATCGAAGGATTGACGACGCTCTTGCGGATGTTGATCCGGCGTCCGTTAAGGCAGTTCCTTCTGGATTTCGTGGCAAAACAAAAGAGTATCCGGTTGGGACTGTTGTTCCTTTTACCGTCGGCAATATTACGTACCTGCTTACTGCTCTATCTCAATTCGATAGCCGGAATGCCGCTCATAGCGATAGAGAGAATCTGCTTTTGGCTCTAAATGGCGTGATTGAATTCCATGATGGAAACGGTCAGGGTTGTAACTTAGTTATTCCTCTAATGGGTACAGGTTTATCGCGCATGGGCCTAGACCATAAGGGGTCATTCAATTTAATCACTTCATTTTTAACGCTCCATCGCGAGAAATTGACCGGACATACGACAGTTGTCGTCTACTCTGGCGATGTTGATAAGGTTTCTATTTGGGATTAAGAGGAGCTCGCATGGTTTATCGTACAAGAACCTATATTGCAGCTGATTGGGACCATGATTTTGACGCTGTTGAACAATTAAGAAAGTGGAACGACAGCGGCTATTGGTCGCTTAGTTTTACCGATGCTCATGAGCTTCATCAGTCTCGTGATACGAGCAAGCCCTGTAACATCAAGGCATCTCTTAGGCAACGCATGGATGCTTCAAAACGTTTTGTTCTAATTGTGGGTGATCATACCGACTCGGTAACAAAGGGTAGCTGCCAGTGGTGCTGGTCGTATCGTCGCGGATATAAGCTGTGTAACGTTGGAAAGTACGTTACGTTTGAGAGCTATATCGAATACGAATGCCGGATGGCCAAGGAGGCCGGCGTCGAAATCGTAGCTCTATATAATTCTGCGCGCGTGAACAAGTCTTTGTGTCCTGAAGTTATCAGGGATTGCGGCGTTCATGCTCCAATGAAAAGCCGTCGCAAAGGCTATTTGGACTGGGACTACCAGCAAGTAAAAATGGCGCTGGGGAAGTAGGGCTGCTAGCGACGGAATAATTTAGCCAAATTAAGTCGGCCGAGATTGACCAATCCCGGCCGACCCATTTTAGCCAACATGTCCGCATCTATGGCTTTCCTGTCGCTTTCCCACATCCCATCGAGCTGGATCCCCCTCACCTTCACCGCCTGGGGACGGTTTCCACCGAGTAATTGCCGAGCCCCCTGCCGCGGAAGCTCGGGCCCCGTATCACGAACAGCCCATTCGCCTCCAGAGTCTGAGATCCTTATGGCATTATGTTTTGGAGAAGGATGAAGCCCGTCGCGTAAAACTTATCAGGACCGAGCCCGTTCTAATCCATGACGTACTCCGGCAATCCGATTTTCAGACATTTTCAGGCTACCGTTTGACGGAAAGTATTAGACCAATGTGCTTCGTTAAAGCGTTGGGGAGTACCATTGCCTTAGGCGTTCGCTGCCTGGTGCATGACGTTAACATCCGTCCGCTGACCTTGCAATTTGGTTAACCGTTTACTGAGTGAGCATTTGCTCGTTTAGGTGTGGTTGTATTGCAGCGGTAGCGATTCACGGCAATCGATTATGTGCATATGGGAGATTCTCATGTTCTCGCAAAACCCGTATTCCTTTGTCGCTCTCTGCGGAGTTGCATCAAAAAAGGGTCGTCATTGTGATGGCGTGAGACGTTTTACATGTCTGGGAGGTCGAAGCGCATGCATAGCAACTTACTTCACGAACTAATTTGGATTCTATCGGATGTTAAGCCGAACTCTGCGAAATTCGATTCGGCTATTACTGATCTGGCTGATATTGTATTTACGTCTAAGGACTATGATGAGAACCTTTCCGAATTGGAAGATATCTATATCCATGAAGGGAATGGGTCTAATTTCCGATTCGGT
>CAJJVE010000232.1:0-2997 GCA_905196265.1 uncultured Collinsella sp.
CAGACGCAATACGGACACGAGCAAATAGCGGGGTGCAGTTCATACCCGCGCCCCGCTCGCTGTTTTATTGCCGTGAATCAGACGTCCGCATCGACATCGCCAGACTCCACCGTAAACGCCGGATCGGTGCTCACAAGATAAAATCGGGTCACCTCAGTATTTCTAATTAGGTAAATCTGCCCCTGATTGCGTCGGCGCGATATATACGCAACGTGAACCGTGCCGAATTCTTCGCCGTTTTCCTTCTTTAATATCAGGATGTTGGGGTCATCCGTACGCTTAAACTGCCCGTCTGTGCAGATTCCGTCTTGATCGACCAGCTGCCATCGACAGTTGTCCTCCTCAAGAAAAGCCAGGGTTTCCCGACTCGTTTTGTCATCCCGATAGTAACCATCAATGGCAAACCCTTCGGAAGCGCATTCCTGCATATAGGACGTTTCTCGGCTTATAGCAAACAGCCCTGTAGCGCCCAGGAGCACAGCCAGGCAGATCACTGCAAGGGTTATCGAAATAGCACGGCGGCCCATGTTAGCCCAATCGATAGTTGTTTAACGGAGCGCGAAACATACCTGGAACCTCCGATATCAGGGGGAATGTCGCCAGCAGGCTGACGACAACTATATGTTTCTAACATCAAACCATATGGCTGCCACTCGCGGAGGGGGCATCGGCGAACGGCGTGTTTTCATACTCCATTGGTCAAACCTAAGCGCGGCTCTACAGCTCGTACTTGTACACGCGATAGATGTACTTCTCGGCTTCCATCTCGTAGGTGGCGATGGGCAGTCCATAGCGATCGTACTCGGTAAAGGTCTTGGCCTGGCCCGAAGCCACGAGCATACTATTCGAATTGCCGACGCGCTGCGCGCTGCTCACATAGCCCGAAAACAGCACGGCGATCTGGTCCTCAAGTTCGTAGGTGCGCGCCGTCTCGTCCACTGTAAAGATGCGCCCAAACGAATGCGTGCCCTTGTTGTAGTCGGTCACCACCGCGGCGCCCAGCTGGCCCCAGTCGAACTTGGGATAGCTCTCAGCCGCACCAAAGTTGTTGTCGTACAGCAGCACCTGGTAGCGACCAGTCGTTGCCATGTCAGAACTCGGCAGATACGTCACGCTGTGCTGGCCCGCATTGAGCGAAAAATCGCCCTGGGCCTGCAGTAACTTGTCCTCAAAGCCCGAACCGGCCCATTGCCACTCCTTTCTATTTCTGGATCCATCTTCTCACTGTTGGCGGACGAAAATGATCCGTTTTCCTCCGTCCCCGAGGGATCATTGTTAGTACTTGAAGAAGCCCTCGCCCGAGCTTTCGCCCAACTTGCCTTCGTCAAGCATTTTCTTGAGGACGGATGCCATGGCCTTAAAGTTGTAGGGCATCATCATCTTCTTGAGCAGCGGGCTCACCAGGCCCGGGACCTTCTGATACTGCATAACGATGTTGTAGGCCGTCTGGATGCCCACCGTGTCGAACACGCGGAACGGACCTTTGGGAGCGCCAGTGCCGCGCGTCCATGCGAGGTCGATACTCTTGGGGTCGCTGACGCCCGAGACATACAGGTCAAGGCCCGAGAGCAGCCACGGCACCAGCATAGAGTTGAGCAGGTAACCGTTCTTTTCCTTGTTGACGGGAAGTGCCAGCATGCGAATGTCGTTGGCGAAGTCGACGAGCTCGTCGAAATAGCGCTTGTCGGTCTGGTCCTGGGCCATGACCTCGGTCATGTTGTTCTTCCAGATGGAGTTGGCAAAGTGCAGCGACAGGTACTTCTCGGGGCGACCAGTGTACTTGGCAAAGGTGCTCGGCAGCAGCGTAGAGGAGTTCGTCACGATGACGGTCTTTTGCGGCAGAACCGGGGCGAGCTTCTTGTAGAAGTCGATCTTTGCCTGGGTGTCCTCGGCCATAGATTCGATAACCAGGTCGGCGTCGGCCACGGCCTCGGCGAGGTCGAGCTCCAGCTTGAGCGTGGAGTAGGCACGCTCGACGGCGGCGAGTGCCGCCTCCTTGTCGAAGGGCTTGCCGCTATCGGCGATACCGGCGCACCACTCGCCCGTGCCGTCCGTCATGCCCTCGATAGCAGCGATGTACTCCTCGCGCACATGATCGATCTTGGGCTGGGTACGGCCGATGCTGCCCTCGCTGCGCAGCCAAATCGTTACATCAAAGCCGCAGTAGGCTGCCTGAAAGGCAATCTGGCTTCCCAGCACGCCGCCGCCGGCAACGCAAACGGTCTTGTAGCTCATAGGAACAGTCCTCTCTTACGTAATTCCATAGATGTGTATTTATTCAACCGTAAGGGGACAGCACGCTGGGGGTGGGTTCTATAAACGGACGGTAATTTGCGGCGAACGGCTACATATGTTCATTATCTCAGGGTTCCGAGGGCGATTTTTTGTGCCACCGAGACGTCGTTTGCGGAAGTATGCGGCAAATTCCGGAACCCTTGAGCACACCCCGGTTTTCCGCCAATAAAACCGCAGGTACAGAGCTTGTACATATCCGGTATGCTCGGCCTATTCAGATTTTGCCGCATACTTCCGAAATCTAAGTTCGCAAGGGGTAATAGCCGGGGTGTTTACGCAACATATGTCCAGCAAAAACGGGTGGTAGCCGGTACGACTACCACCCGTTTGCCTCATATCTAGCCCAAAGCAGGCCAGCTACTTCTTAATGCCGCGTCCCAGGCGCTCAGCGACCGACGCCACGGCACTCTCGTCGACCGAGCCGCAGCTCACGCAGCCATCGTGGGCACGCATCTGGCCGGTGACCTCATCCATCGCGAGCGGCGCCACCTTCTCAAGCTTAAAGCCCTTGCCGGCGCGCATGTTTTCCTTGGCCACGCTAATCATGAGCTTAATGCGGTTGAGCTGGTTGACCTCGGACGCGCCGGGGTCGTAGTCCACTGCGACGATGTTGCTCTCGGGGTGCTGACGGCGCAGCTCCTTGATCACGGCCTTGCCCACCACGTGGTTGGGCAGGCACGCGAAGGGCTGCGTGCAGATGAT
>CAJJVE010000233.1:0-2974 GCA_905196265.1 uncultured Collinsella sp.
CGAGATTGTCGGCGGTGCCGTCGCGGTCCTCTTTGGTCTGGCCTACAGCAAGATCAAGTGGCTGTTCCCGCCCGTCGTGACCGGTACGGTCATCTTCTCCATTGGCGTCTCTCTCTATCCCACGGCCGTCAAGTACATGGCCGGCGGTATGGGTACGCCGCTGTGGGGCACCCCGCAGGCCTGGTGCGTTGCTCTTATCACCTTCGCCGTGGTCTTTGCGCTCGCCAACTTTGGCAAGGGCACGCTCAAGCTGGGCTCCGTATTCTTTGGCATGATCGTTGGCATGATCGTCTCCATCCCCTTTGGCATGATCGACTTCTCCAGCGTCGCCACCGCTCAGGTCTTCGCCCTTCCCAAGCTCATGCCCTACGCGCTCGAGTTTGATCCCGAGGTCTGCATTACCCTCGCCGTCGTGTTCCCCATGGTTGCCATTCAGGTTATCGGCGACGTCTCTGCTGCCTGCCTGGGCTCCATCGACCGTATGCCCACCGAGCGCGAGCTCTCCGGTGCTATCGTGTCCCAGGGCCTCACCTCTATGGTCGGCGGCCTGCTGGGCGGTCTTCCCACCAGCGCCCTTGGCCAGAACGTGGGCATCATCTGCTCCAACAAGGTCGTCAACAAGTGGGTCTTTGTGATCATCGCGGCCGTCTTTGCCATCGCCGGTCTGTTCCCGCAGCTCTCTGCCGTGCTCTCCGCCATCCCGCAGCCTGTCATCGGCGGCGCGACCGTCGGCGTCTTTGGCACCATCACCATGAACGGTGTGCGCATGTTCACCCGCGAGGGTCTCACGCAGCGCACCACCACCATCGTCGGCACCTCTGTTGTCTTTGGCCTGGGTATCTGGATGGCCAGCGGTTGCCTTGCCGGCGAGGGCATGCCCACCTGGGTGTCCACCGTCATCGGCTCCAACGCCGTGACCCCCACCGCCATCATGGCCATTGTCCTTAACCTGATCCTTCCGCAGACGCCGGTCGTGGCTCAGCACATCGATGCCGCCAAGGATGCCGCTGTGGATCTGGTCCTGCCCGAGAGCAAGAAGTAACCAATTCGGTGCTATTCGCCGGCGGACGCATCGCCTCGTCCGCCGGCGCCATGCGGCGCCAAGCCGCACTTCAAAGGGCTTGTCCCTTTGGTGAAGCGTTGACGGGAGAGGGCCCGTTTCCGGTGTAGGCCGGCGCTTCGCACTTCCGCCATGTCAGAGGTGTCAAACCCCGCCCCTGATGTTGAAGGGAGCATTTATGCTTCTGGTCGCTAACGGTTCCGTCTTTACCCGCAACGCTCAGACTCCGTTCGTTCCCAACGGTGCGGTCGCTATTGACGGAGATACGATCGTCGAAGTGGGCCCCGAGCGCGAGCTCAAGGCCAAGTACCCGAATGCCGAGTACGTCGACGCCCAGGGCAACCTCATCATGCCCGGACTTATTAACTGCCACACTCACATCTACTCGGGTCTGGCCCGCGGCCTTGCCATTAAGGGCTGCAACCCCACCAACTTCCTGGAGAATCTTGAGCAGCAGTGGTGGAAGATTGACGACAACCTGACGCTCGACGGCACCAAGGCAAGCGCCTATGCCACGATTCTGGACTCCATCCGCGATGGTGTCACCACGATCTTCGATCACCATGCAAGCTTCTGCGAGATCCCGGGCAGCCTCTTTACCATTAAGGACGCCGCGCAGGAGCTGGGTATGCGTTCGTGCCTGTGCTACGAGGTCTCCGACCGCCGCGGTCAGGAAAAACGCGACCAGGCCATTGCCGAGAATGCCGAATTTGCCCAGTGGGCCGCCAAGGAGCGTCGCGATAACGACAACCACATGATCGCCGCCATGTTTGGCGGTCACGCCACCTTTACGCTTTCGGACGAGACCATGGACAAGATGGCCGAGGCCAACAACGGCCTGACCGGCTTCCACATCCACGTGTGCGAGGGCATGAACGACGTGTGGGATTCCCGCCTCAACCGCGGTGGCATTAGCCCCGTCGAGCGCCTGCTGCAGCACAATCTGCTCGGTCCCGACACCATGCTGGGTCACTGCATCCACGTGACGCCCGCCGAGATGGACATCGTCAAGGAGTCCGGCACCTGGCTCGTCAACAACCCCGAATCTAATATGGGCAACGCCGTGGGCTGCGCCCCCGTGCTCGAGTTCTTCCGCCGCGGCATCCCCGTGTGCATGGGTACTGACGCCTACACCCACGATATGCTCGAGAGCCTCAAGGTCTTCCTGATCATTCAGCGCCACAACGCCGCCATGCCCAACGTGGGCTGGTGCGAGGCCATGACCATGCTGTTCGAGAACAACGCCAAGATGGCCAGCAAGTACTTCGATCGCAAGCTCGGTGTGCTCGAGGCCCGCGCCGCTGCCGACGTCATCGTTATGGACTACAAGCCCTTTACGCCGCTGAGCGAGGAGAACATCGACGGCCACATGCTCTTTGGCATGATGGGCAAAAACTGCCGCACCACCATCATCAACGGCCGCGTCCTGTACAAGGATCGTGAGTTCGTTGGCATTGATGAGGACAAGATCAACGCGTGGACCATGGCTGAGTCCAAGAAGCTCTGGAGCACGCTCAACGATCGCACCTACTAATTCACAAGTAGATTCACGCGCGTCGGATGTTTCGCCGCATCCGACGCGCGTATAGGCGGCCTCCGCGGGGTCGCCGGCGCTGTGCTAGCGCTACACCGTATTTGCGCCCGCCGCGCGGTCTCGCCGGGCGTTACAGAGAGGAGCTCACTATGAGCGACATCATGAGGCCGATCCCGTTTTCGCAGCTGATGAACTGGATCATCGAGGAGCACAAGACCCAGGGCGCCGTCTTTGGCGTGCGCAAGATGGTCACGGCCAACCAGGAGGGCGCGCTTCCCATTTTTGACGAGCGCATCGAGACTCCGTTTGGCCCGGCCGCCGGCCCCAACACGCAGCTTGCCCAGAACATCGTGGCATCCTACGTGGCCGGTTCTCGCTTC
>CAJJVE010000234.1:0-2936 GCA_905196265.1 uncultured Collinsella sp.
GACGAGGTCATCGCGCATGCCGACGAGGTCAAGGGCAAGATGGGCGAGAACCTGCGTGCGCACATCGACGATGCGCTGCTGAGCCGCAAGGTCGCAACCATTCGCACCGATGCGCCCGTCGAGCTCGACTTTGACGAAACGTCCTTCCCGGCGTTTTCTGCCGACGAAGTGTCCGCGGCGCTGGGCACACTTGGTATCACTGCCATGCGGAACCGTTTCTTGGCGCTGATCGGCGGCGAGGGCGGGGCTGCTGCTGCCTCCAGTGTGTTTGAGATACCTGCTATGGTTCGCGCAGCCGCCGGCGATGCCGACGCGCTTGGTGCCGTTGCGGCTGAGGTCTCCCGCGCGATTGATGCCGGCGAGTGGGTCGCCGCCGTGGTGGACGACGACAAGGAAGAGGGCGCGCTCTTTGGACTGACGCGCACGCTGTGGTTGGCGACGTCCAAGGGCCTGTTCGCGCTCGAGGAGGGCGACAGCGCCTCCACTGCCGTAGTCGATGGCTTCAACTTCGCTCACGGTGTGATCGCCGGCGTGCTTGCGCGCCTGTTTATGGAGGGCCGCGTGGCGAGCCCGGATACGAAGGCGCTGCTGCACGAGCTTTCGCCCATCGATTCTTCTGAGCCCGAGCTCATGGATCCGCTCGCTGCCGATTCCACGCGTATCTTCGATACCGTGGTCGCCGCTTACCTGCTGGATTCCGATCGCTCCGAGTTCGATGAGGCATATCTTGCCGATACGTATCTGCAGATGGCGCTGCCTGCGGTGCGCGGCGCAGAGGGTGCCGGCGAGGACGCTCCAGCGCCTGCCGCCCGTACTGCGGCTCTGACGCTGGCGCTCGTGATGCCGTTGCGCGAGTGCATGGCCCGTGAGAATGCCGCCAACGTGTTCGATGGCATCGAGATGCCGCTCGTTCCGGTGCTTGCCAAGATGGAGCGCGCGGGCATGCTCGTGGACCCCGATCGCCTGCGCAGTCTGTCCGAGGGTCTGGCGACCCAGATCACCGAGGTCGAGCGAAGCATTCGCGACCTTGCCGGTGATGAGACCTTTAATATTGGCAGTCCCATGCAGCTGTCGCATGTGCTCTTTGATGTGATGGGGCTTCCGACCAAGGGCCTCAAGAAGACTAAGCGCGGCTACTATTCGACCAACGCCAAGGTACTGAGTGATCTTGCCCGTGACCACGAAATCGTGCGTCTGATCTTGGACTGGCGTGAGAAGTCCAAGATCAAGTCAACCTATCTGGACACGCTGGGCCCGCTGCGCCGTGGTGACGGTCGTGTGCACACCACATACAACCAGACCATCACGGCAACGGGGCGTCTGTCCTCGAGCGACCCGAACCTGCAGAACATCCCGACGCGCTCTGAGCTGGGCCGTACCGTCAAGACGGCGTTTTCGGCAGGCGAGGGAAGCGTCTTTTTGGCGGTGGACTACTCGCAGATCGAGCTGCGTCTGCTGGCGCATCTCTCGGGTGACGAGCACTTGGTGCGCGCCTTTAACGAGGGCGAGGACTTCCATGCCGAGACGGCGGCGCGCGTGTTTGGTGTGCCGGTGTCCGAGGTAACGCCCGGCCTGCGCAGTCGCGCCAAGGCCGTGAACTTTGGCATCGTGTATGGTCAGCAGGCCTACGGCCTGTCGCAGTCGCTGCATATCTCGATGGCCGAGGCACGCGACATGATCGACCGCTACTACGAGGCCTACCCGGGCGTGCGAACGTTCCTCGACAATGTGGTGGCGCGCGCCAAGCAGACGGGCTACGCCGAGACCATGTACGGCCGCAGACGCCATATTCCGGAGCTCAAGGCCAAAAACCCACAGCTCCGCGGCTTTGGCGAGCGCACGGCCATGAACCACCCCATGCAGGGAACCGCAGCAGACATCATCAAGATCGCCATGGCCCGCGTAAGCCGCCGCCTGGAAGAAGAGGGCTTTGCCGCTCACATGATCCTGCAGGTACACGACGAACTTGACTTTGAGTGCCCCGTCGACGAAGTCGAGCGCCTCACCGCCATGGTCCGCGACGTTATGGAGCACGTAGTAGACCTCCGCGTACCGTTGATCGCCGAAGCCAGCACCGGCATAACCTGGGCCGACGCGAAATAGGGAAGCGCCCACAGTTCCAAAGTAGACAAAACAGAAGGGGGCTCCTTGCCAACAAGGAGCCCCCTTCATCCAAATATACTCACCCAAGTATCTAGACGCCAAGACGTCATCTTGGCGGCAAGCAAGTAATCCTAGGACCTGACCGAGCGAAAAGTTATCCCGTGCCGCCCGGCCAGGCCCGATGGGACGGCTACCGAGCCGCCAAGATGGCGTCGATGAGCGTCAGTACGCCCCCGTCGTTGTTGCTCGGAATGCGCCACTTGGCGTGCGCGTTCATGTGCTCCTCGGCATTGTCCACGATAAAGCTGTGCCCGACGCGCTCCAGCATGGGGATATCGTTGTAGGTGTCGCCCACGGCGGCAGCATCGGCAATATCGATGCCCAGGTGCTCGCACAGGTGCGCGACGCCGGCGCCCTTGTCGACGCCCAGGTTCATAAAGTCGATCCACTCGCGCCCGGCGTTGGTGACGTAGAGCTTGTCCGAGAACTCGGGGCTATAGGTCTCGCGGAAAGCGGGTTCGGCGTCGTAGCCTGGGAAGAAGACCGAAATCTTGTTGGACTCGAAATCAATGCCCTCAAAGCTGTCGACGTAGTTGATTGTGTTGTAGTAGACGCTGATCTCGTCGTGGTATTGATGGTCGCGGGCAAGCACGTAGAACTCGTCGAAGCAGCACAGGACGGGGACAGCGCGAGGATCCTCCGAGGCACGGCTCAAGACCTGCTGATACAGCTCCACGTCAATATTGCTCTTATAGATATAGCTGCCGCGATAGATCACGCACGCTCCGTTATCGGGACAAAAAGCGAGGCGGTTCTTAATGCCCTCGAACATC
>CAJJVE010000235.1:0-2932 GCA_905196265.1 uncultured Collinsella sp.
TTCATTGGCTGCGCCAGGAGTGCTTCCGGGTGCTGGTGCAAAAGGAGTGTCCCTAACTGCCGCAGGGGGCGTCGGCCGTGGCCGACGCCCCCTGCGGGTGTAAGCAGATTTGGCTGCGCGTTACTTGTCGGTGCCCAGCTTGTGTGGCTTGTAGGCGAGGGCATTGACGAGTGCGTCGGCGGCGGACTTGACGGCTGCCGGCTGCGGATCGTTGACGTGGTCCTCGGGGTGCACGGGCAGGTCTTTCTTGACTGCATCGTGGATCAGGTTGAGGTACTCGGTCACGCCGGTAGTCGACAGGTGCGTGCCGTCGCCATCGAACAGGTCGTTGCGGTTGGCGCTGTGCCCGTACCAGTCGATAACGCGTACATTCTTGTAGCGCGTGGCGGCGTTGGCGATGGCCTGGTTCGTGGACCCGACCCACGGCTGCGGGCTACGCGTGTTTACAAACACGACGATACGCTGCTCGCCGGCGTCGGCCATAATCGCGTCGACCTGGGCGTCCGTTACCAAACCGTTGGTGCCCAGGGCAAAGACCACGATCTTGCCGGCAAGATTCTGCTGGATATAGCCCTCAAATGTCGCGAGGCCCGCATCAAACTGGCGGCCCTTTTCGGCATCGATATGGCTGTGCGGGAACACGCCGTCAAAGGAATCAACGGCGCGCAGCGACACGGAGTCGCCGATCATCAACAGGTCGTAGGAGCCATCGGGGAAGCCGTCGTTGTCCTTGTCGGTGTCGTCGGCCGCTTGCTGGTCGGTGGGCGCGGTGTTTTCGGCTTCCTTGTTCAGAACTTCGGCGCCCTCGCCGCTCAGCGCAGACGTCTCGGGCACAAAGATCAGACCGCCCAGTGCAACGACCAACACGACAGCGCAGGCTGCGCAGACAGGGACGTGCGCGCGTGCCCAGTTGGCGGGCGTGGTGGTGCCATCGCGGAATTCGGCGACGGTGCGGCCGAAGGCACCCTTCCTAAATGGCGTTTCGATAAAGCGATAGGAACACTCGGCTACGGCGACCACCAGCAGCACCTGCAAAATGTACTGCCACCAGGGCGTATCGTTGATGTTGGCGACCGGGTTCATGAGCAACAGCAGCGGATAGTGCCACAGGTAGATACTGTACGAGCGTTTGCCAACCCACACGAGTGGCTCGGCGGACAGCGCGCGGGCAACCATTCCCTGGGGCTGCACACAGGCCGCGATGACCATGAGCGTGAGGATGGAGCATAACAGCGTGCCGCCGCGATACTGGAACGCGGTGTAGCCGTTGGTGAGCGCGACCATGGCGGCAAGGCCAACCAGACCCACGACGCCCAACACATCGATGGATGCGGGCGAGGACCAAAAGCGCACGAGGGCGCTCGGCTGTGCCGGGGCGGTCTCGGCTGATTCGTCGGCCTTCTCGCCAGGCTTGCCCTCGGCATTCTTGCCGTGCTTGGCGGCGCCAGCCAGGCGATTGAGCCCCAAACGATGTGCGAGACGCACCGGCGCCAGGTCGCGATCGGGGATAAAGGCCATCCAGGCACCCAGCAGCAGCGAGAACACGCGGGTGTCGGTGCCGTAGTACACGCGGCTGGGGTCGGCGGCAGGGTTGTAAAGCACCATCATGGCGAGGGCAGATACCGCGGCAAGGCCCAGAACCACGCGGCGCGTGTGGGGCTTGCTTACATGCATGGATACCATGGCAAACAGCAGTGGCGGCCAAATCAGGTAGAACTGTTCCTCGATGGCAAGCGACCAAAAGTGCGTGAGCGGCGAGGGGTCGCCCAGAGCATTGAAGTACGAGACGTTTTGGGCAATCTGCCACCAGTTGTTGAAGAACAGCAGCGACGGCAGGATGTCAGGGCGCATCTTGGTGAGCATCACGTGGTTAAAGATGGTACACAGCGCGCAGGTCACGAACACTACCGTTACCACGGCGGGGACCAGGCGACGGATGCGGCGAATCCAGAAGCTCTTAAGGTCGATGCGGCCGGTCTTAGCGACTTCGTTGAGCAGCAAGCGCGTGATCAGATAGCCCGAAAGCACAAAGAAGATCGTAACGCCGAGCAGGCCGCCCTGAGCCCACGTGAGGTTGAGGTGATAGAGCACCACCGCGACGACGGCGAGCGTGCGCAGACCGTCGAGGGCGGGGATATAGCGAGATTTGGGACGAGCAGGCGCCTGTTCTTTTGCGGCGCTGTTGGTGTGGGCGCCCTTGTTGGTGGGCGTTCGATGCGGGCTCGGGCCGCGTCGCGACTCGCCGGTGCGGCGGTCGGCGCGCGGGCGTTCGTGCGGCGCCTGGTTATCGGGCGCGCGGCGCGGTCCGCGTGGGCTCGATTGTGGGAATTGCTCCATAAAACATCATCCAATGACGAGAATACTCAGCACATATTCATTGTAGCTGCCTGCTCCTGTGAATGCTTGCTGCTGGCGCAACCTCAAGGGCGCGTTCACATCAAAGTGAACTAAAGTTATAAGGGGTGCGAAGGCGCGCAATCGACGGTCGACGGTGGGTGCAAGGCCCGCAGACGAGGAGGTTTCCATGGCAGACAACGGCATTGTTGCGGTGTTCGGCAGCATGAACATGGACCTTTCGGTGGCGTGCGAGCGCATGCCGCGCGCGGGCGAGACCGTCGGCGGCAGCGGTTTTATCACCAACGCTGGCGGCAAAGGCGCCAACCAGGCCGTCGCTGCCGCGCGCATGGGCGCGCGCACGAACATGATCGGCGCGGTCGGGCGCGATGCGTTTGGTGCATCGCTCGTGGCGGGGCTCCAAGATGCTGGCGTGGACTGTGACTTTGTGGCGCGGTGCAACGACGTGGAGACGGGCACGGCGACCATCATTCGCTGCGAGGGCGACAACCGCATCGTGCTGTCACCGGGTGCCAACCATGCGCTTGCGGGCGAGGACGTTGCCTGCGCGCTGAGACGTCTGGTGGCCGATGAGTTC
>CAJJVE010000236.1:0-2925 GCA_905196265.1 uncultured Collinsella sp.
TGGCGTAATTGACCTTAACGCCGTCATCCAAATCAATCTCAATCATTTGGTCTGCAAGGTGATGGACCTTCTCCTCGTAGCTCACGAGCTCGGCAGCTTGGTCGCTTATGCGCTTTTGCTCCTTAGCAAGACGAGCACGATCACGACTGTCGCTTACCTCTATCTGGTCGGCAATCCACATCAACCGATTGCGGTAACGTTCTTGCTGAGGATGGATATAACCCGTACGAATCAGCGCCAACAAATCAGGGCGATAGCGATGCATGTAGACCAACGCCCTAAAGCCGCCCTTCTTGCCCGAATCGAACAGCCAATAAATAGGGCGCTTCTTATAGGTCTGGCAGTGGTCCTTAAAGAAGTCCTTCAAAAAGTAGGTGCGGATGACCTCGCGCGAGGTGCCTTTGCCGCCGAGCGCCTCGGCAATAAAGGCCAGGTTCTGCTCGAGCGTCTCCTCGCCGTACACGGTGCGCACAAAGTCGATAAAGTAACGCACAATGTCGTCGTCAAAGTACTCATCGTCGGTAATGGGCAGCACGTTGTCGCCGTCGGGCATAAAGGTCACGTGATTGGGATCGGGCATCTTGGCCAGATAGTCGTTGACCGTGGCACCCTGATCGGCCAAGACCAGACCGTCCACGTCCAACGAATAGCGGCCGAACATGCAACCCACGGCATAGCTAATGAGCGAGGTTATCTCGTCGCGCTTGGTGCGCACGTATTTGTTGCCCTTATAACTCTCGGGAATCTCTTCGGCGGTATCGAAGATGCGCGCCACCGATACGTACTTGTCCTCGACCTCGATGGGCACCTCGCCCTCCATGTTGTAGATCTTGGCAAAGATTCGGTTGAGCTCCTCCTCGTTAGCGCGAAGCTGCTCAAAGCGAGCATTGACCTCGGCCTTGCGAGCCTCGTATTTATCGGCGAGCAACGTTGACATGTTTACACCCAATCTAATAGAGCCGCAATTCAGCTCAAGTCGCGACATTTAGATACGGCAAAGTAGCCGAAGCAACAATAAATGGAGTCATTATTAAAGCGAGCTAGCTGCAAGGCGAACGACCAGATATCACCAATCACGCCCACGCATCGCTCATCATGTAATCAGTTTCGTCATCCTTGGAAGAATTGAGCTAACTGCATAACCGTTTGAACGGCAGACAGAGCAATGGATATAGCGTCAGCAGAATCGAAGCCTTCGAGAGAGTTCTCTTTAAAACGCTTCCTATAACGAACTAGTCCAAATCCTTTGACTGTAATTCGAGCTTGGACAAGTCTTTCGTGAAGATCATCGATGCCAAAGTCCACGAGTAGATAATTCTGCCGATGCATCTCATTAAGAACGGCATCCAGCAAAGAATTGTCAATTCCTTCCCCGCTTAAATCTAAAAAGGAAGAAGGGTCATTCTTTACGCCTATGATGCCCCACAGCAAGCCCTGCGCCACTGGTTTTGTAATCGGCCGAATTGCGGTTACAGGTATATACCAGTTCTTGTCACGTTTAATACAATCAGGAATTTTGCCGGACTTCGGCTCCGCATATCTCCTGACCGAACTCTCTTTAATGCCTATAGATCCGCGACATCTTGAGATGAGTAATAGCTTGCACCGTCAATTGTTACAGGCTTCACCGCAACCACCTACAGCAATGGATGCCGCTTGAAATCCCAGGAGGTTTCAAACGAGTCCCAGTCGGCTTTTGCTGCATCCCTTAAGATTTCAACAAGATGAACAGCGCAAGGACTATCCTCTGGACCACCCAATAACGGCAAATAGCCCATTTTGCGAACATTCTTGTGACGACCGGGCATTAGTAGTTGAATAAACGCATCTGCTGTTGAAGAATTGGCAAAACCTTGAATATAGGATAATTTCACCGCTGCTGCTCGCTCCGTATCAACAAAAGCAGGCTCGATAACGTCAAAGAGGTGTCCAGATCCACAGTAGCGAAAGGATGCCTTGCCCAATCCGTAATCACCCCAGCTCACAAGCGGTTTAAATCTATAATTCACTGGTAAATCCATTACTTTTCGACCCTCGCTTTGGGCCGTACCAAAAACAAACTCTCCAGAACGTCCCCAGTGAATTACGGAAATCGAATTGCCGTACCATTTTCTGAAATCTCCGCCATTTTTATATGGCACCCACGTTCCACAGTGAGAGTAATCATTGGCTGAAACGGAAGTTGACATGCCGTCGCTAGGGACTTCCCACCACAGTCTAATAAAGCGATCCGTATCTCCAGTTTGAATTCCAACTCGCGGTGGCAGAAACGATGCAAGCGTCGCTTTGGAGGCAAAAGCGTCCGCCATCGACTCGGTTACGCCATAAGCAATCACGCTATCAGGCAGCCGGTGAAAAAACGAAGGCTTACAACGAAACTTGTCCAGCTTCTGAAAGACACTCGACCTCAAATCTCTTGAGTCGGCCAAATCAGAAGCAAGCACACGCAAAAAGGTGCCGGAATAGTCACCAGCAGCATTTGAAAATACTGTCGCAGCCGTCTCAAAAGCAATAGGCATAACAGTGGGAGACATATTCATCATGCAAATGACAGGGTGTTCAGACAAAACATCCCGCCTTGCGGAAAGCAAACCTTTGTCAACAGTCCACGTAGCTATCGTAACGAGTGCCGAATATGAACCTTTGTGAGCAAATTGAAACGACCTACTTATGAAACAAGCATAGAGGTCAGAAGAATAACCAGGGTAAAAGCGACGAACCCAATCCGCATACCAAGAACCCAAACTCCTCAACCCCATGTACGGCGGATTGGCCACTACGCAGTCGTGGCGGCGAGCGAGGATCTCGCAGGTCTTAAGGGCACATTCCAGTTTATTTTTAGAATTACCGTCAAACAGACCATCGGTGCCGGTGAACTCGATCGCCTCACGTAGTGCGGCAAGATCGCCCTCATTCGGAACAAGC
>CAJJVE010000237.1:0-2895 GCA_905196265.1 uncultured Collinsella sp.
TTTGCGGGTGCCAAATATGTGATGAGCCCGCCGCTACGCCATGCCGGCGACCGTGCGGCTCTGCGCGAGGCGCTTGTGGCCGGCGAGATCGATACGATTGCGACCGACCACTGCAGCTTTAACCTGCATGGGCAAAAGGACCGCGGGCGCGACGACTTCCGCGCGATTCCCAACGGCGGGCCCGGCGTGGAGCATCGTCCCGTCGCGATTGCCACGAGCTTTGAGGGGCAGCTGGGCCCCGAGGACCTCTGCCGCCTGATGAGCGAGAACCCGGCGCGCGTCTTTGGCATGTATCCGCGCAAGGGCTGTCTTGCCGAGGGTGCCGATGCCGACGTGTGCGTGTGGGATCCCCAGGCACGCTGGACGATCAGCGCCGCGACGCAGCATCAGGCCGTGGACTACACGCCGCTCGAGGGCTTTGAGGCGCACGGCCGCGCCAAGGCTGTGTTTGTGAATGGCGTGCTGGCCGTGCGCGACGGCGAGCCCACCGGAGCCCAACCCGGCCGCTACGTCCCCCGCTAGCAGGAAGGCCGCCAGGGTAGCTAATTTGGGACGGGGCTCTTTTAGCTACCCCTGCCTGCCTGATGATTTTTCTCTCAACATGGGGTAGCTAAAAGAGCCCCGTCCCAAATTAGCTACCCCTTGAGGCTGGTGGCGACGACGGAGCGGTCGAGGGCTGCCTCGAAGCGATCTGCCATCGTGGGGTCGGCAAGCGTGTCGACTTGGTTGAGCATGATGCGGGCATTGCTGAGGTTCAGCATCCGCAGCTCGGCATTGAGCACCATGGCGACGCGCTCTGGGGTGGCAGTGTCGGTGGACTCGCAGCCGCAGCGCTCGCAGAAGAGCTCGGGGCGGTGGACGGCTTCGTTGATGGGCTTGCCGAGCCCCGAGGCGCCGACGATCCAGATGAGGTTGGCCGTGCCGGCGGGGACCACGGGCTCCCAGGCGGCATGCGCCTTGAGCGGGAGTCGCTTGCTGCCATCTGCCTCGGTCAACACATAGTCAAAGCGCTGCGCCAGCTCGTTGAGTGGCTCGGCGGGAGCGGAGAGCTTGCCTGTCTCCGGGTCCAAAACACCCGCCTGGCAGATACTTCCGCGGCGCATGTCCGCGCAGGCCTCGCAGGTGCAGCCGGGAACATGCAGGGTCCCCGGCTTCCAAGGCGCGGCGTCCAGGCGACGATTCGACCCGTCCCATGGCACGCCGGCGACGGGAAACATGTGCGTGGTGGTACAGAGAAGCACACGGCCGCCGGCGCGCATGAGCTCGAGCCCTAGCGTCTTCAGCAATGTCGACTTGCCGCCACTGCCGATAATTGCGGTAATGCCCGGCTCGATCTTGAGCGCCGAGGCAAGGTTGCCGCTAACCGTTTCCATCTGTTCACCGCCGTATAATACTGTGATAATAAATAATCATCAGAATAGCGGTTGAACCGCTTTTGCTCTGCTCAAACCGTAGCACAGGGAGGTGCCCCGGGAATGCTCGTTTATGTTCGCGGCGCCGGCGATATCGCCACGGGCGTCGCTGCCCGTTTGGTACGCGCCGGCGTGTCGGTTGTCATGGCCGATATCGCGGTCCCCACGTGCATCCGCCGCACGATCAGTTTTTGCGAGGCCATTCGCCTGGGAGAGGTCCAGGTTGAGGGCATTCGCGCTCGCTTGGCACAGACGCCGGCTGAGGCGCTTGCGATTACCGAGGCTGGAGACGTCGCCGTTGTGGTGGACCCCCAGGCCAAGATGCTCGACGAGCTTAAGCCCGCGGCTGTGGTCGACGCGATTTTGGCCAAGCGCAACCTGGGCACCACGCGCGACATAGCGCCTGCCGTCATCGCCGTGGGGCCGGGCTTTACCGCGCCGGTCGATTGCGACGCCGTGGTCGAGACCATGCGCGGGCATTTTCTCGGCCGTGTCATTACCCAAGGTTCGCCCCAGCCCAACACGGGCGTGCCGGGCATTATCGCCGGCTATGGCAAGGAGCGCGTTATCCACAGCCCCGCCGCCGGCGTGTTTCGGTCCGACCGCGCAATCGGCGACATCGTGAGCGCCGGAGACGTGATTGGCTACGCGGGCGATACTCCCATGGTCACGCAGATTAACGGCTGCTTGCGCGGTCTTTTGGCCGACGGCGTTCAGGTGACCGAGGGCTTTAAATGCGCCGACGTCGACCCGCGCGGCGATGCCAGCTATATCAACTACATTTCGGACAAGGCGACGTCGGTCGGCGGCGGCGTGCTCGAGGCACTCGCTATGCTTACCGGTGTGTTCCAGGGATAGGAAATTGCAATGGAAAAGCTCGATGTGGTGAATGCAGCGCTTGGTGCTCTGAAGGCCGGTAAGACGTGCGAGCTGGTGGTAGTTGCCGGCACGGCAGGGTCATCGCCGCGCGGCGTGGGCGCCTGGATGGCCGTCTTTGCCGATGGCAGCCAAGCGGGCACCATCGGCGGCGGCAAGATCGAGCTCTTTGCGCTGGGCGAGGCGCGCGAGCTGCTGGCCGCAGGGCAATCGCGCCTGGTCCGCTACACCATGGGCGGCGAGAACTCCGATACCGGCATGATCTGCGGCGGAGCCATCTGCCTGTGCTACCTGCATCTGGATGCGACTCAGGCGCCGTTGTTCCAGGAAATCGCCGACGTCTTGGCCTATCGGCGCATCGGCGACTTCGTCATCGACTTTGAACCGTTTGTCATCCAGGCCCTCGAGGGCGATGTGGCCGAGTACCATGGCGAGGAATCGCGCCGCACCATTGCGGGCTGCCCCGGGCTTTCGCTGGTGGAGGAGGGGAGTAAGGTCACCTACACCAACGCGGCCTCCGAGATTCCCGCGGCGCACATCGAGACGCTCTGCCCCGAGGGCCTGACCTATATCTTTGGCTGCGGCCACGTGGGCGCTGCGACGGCGC
>CAJJVE010000238.1:0-2845 GCA_905196265.1 uncultured Collinsella sp.
TGCGCTGCTGACCGGCGACAAGGCCGTCGACCTGGCCGAGTTCTACATCGTCTCCGATGTTGAGCTGACCCAGGGCGAGGAGCTCTCCGTTGCCATCGAGGCTGCCGAGGGCGAGTGCTGCGATCGTTGCTGGAACTACCGCACCACCGTCGGCGAGTACAACGGCCACGCGCATATCTGTAAGCGCTGCGCCGACGCTTTGTAGGTTTCGGCGTTCGTAGAACGCCGAAACCTACCGACGCTGCAAACGCCCCTAAGCGGCAATCTGACGTTCAATCGTCGGTCGCGTACCAAAGTACGCTTCCCTCCTCTTTCACGTCACCTTGCTCGCTTAGAGACGTTTTCGCTGTTGGTGACGGTAATGCGGCGTTTCTATTGTTTAGTTGTTGGGGACGTTCTTAAACGACTAGTCAAACAAGAACGTCCCCATTGACTACCTGTGTCACATTCAAGCGGCATTCGGTTTTTTGGAATGCCGCTTTCGTTTTTAGCTGGTTATTTCGCTTGCGTTGGTGGATATGTCGTGCGTTCTGCGTATGGCAATATAAGATGGTTCTTTACATTAAACGTAATTCGACGATCTTGAGGGTAGGGGATTGATTTGGGTCGTACTGGGGATATGACGCCGCCTTTGCGTTGGCGGTTGGGTGTTGCTGGTGGGGTGGCGCTCGTTGTGTTGCTTGTTGACCAGCTGTCCAAGCTTGCGGTTCGTGCCGTGGGCGATGCCCTGCATATGACCGTTATCCCCGGCGTGATCGATTTTCTGTTTGTTCGCAATATCGGTGCTGCCTTTAGCATGGGCGAGGGGCATGGCATCGCGTTTGCCGTGCTGGCGTTGGCGGTCATTATCGCTATTGTCGTGTACCTCGTTCGTGCACCTCAGCTCGCCCATCTTGAGGTTGTGGGCATGGCGATGGTTGCGGGCGGTGCTATCGGCAACGCTATCGATCGTTTGGCCTTTGGCTTCGTGACCGATTTTATTGCCGCCACCTTCATCGACTTCCCCGTCTTCAATGTGGCCGATATCGGCATTACGTTGGGCGTCGTGCTCGCCCTTTTCGGCTACATGTTCTTGAGTCCCGCCGCCCGTGAGGTCGATGCGACCGCCGAGCTTAACGCCCGTGACGAGGCCCGCGCTAAGCGCAAGGCCCAGCAGCGTGGGGAGCGTGCCCGCAAGATTCGCGAAAGGAATGAGCGCTAATGGCCGACATCCATATCCTTGTTGCCGACGATGCCGCTGGTCAGCGTCTTGACGCTTATCTGGGCGCCAACGATGGCTGTCCCACGCGCTCTGCCTGCGCTCATCTGATTGAGGGCGGCGCCGTCGCCGTCAACGGCGAGATCTGCCTGTCTAAAAAGTACGCCGTGCGCTCCGGTGACCGCATTTCGGTCGACCTGCCCGATCCGCACGACCCGACCGACGTGATTCCCGAGGCCATTCCCCTCGATATCCGCTACGAAGACGACTATCTCATCGTGCTCTCCAAGCAGCGCGGCCTTGTGTGCCATCCTGCGCATGGTCATGAGAGCGGCACGCTTGCGAACGCCTTGGTCTACCACTGCGGCATCGACCATCTTGGTACCGTACAGGGTGAGGATCGCCCCGGCATCGTGCATCGTCTTGATCGCGATACCTCGGGTCTCATGCTTGCGGCAAAGGACGACGTCACCCAGCGCGCGCTCCAAAATCTTATCCGTACGCGCACGCTCGACCGCCGCTACATTACGCTCGTTCACGGTCATATCGCTATGGATGAGGGCACCATCAACACCGGCATTGCCCGTTCTACGCGTGACCGTGTCAAGATGGCGGTTTCGGACGATCCTTTCGCGCGCCAGGCCATTACGACCTTTAAGGTCCTCGAGCGCTTCGATTCCACGCGTTTCGACGACGGCTATACGCTCGTCGAGTGTCACCTGTTTACGGGCCGTACGCATCAGATTCGCGTACACATGCGTCATATTAACCACGCCTGCGTGGGCGATCCGCTCTACGGCAAGTGCGATGCACGCGCCGATCAGGGTCTGACCAGGCAATTCCTTCATTCCTGGCGCGTCGCATTCGACCATCCCGTGACGGGGGAGCGTATTGAGTGCCGCGATGAGCTGCCGTGGGATCTCGCTGCGGTTCTCGACGACCTGGCTCCGCGCTCGCTTGGCCGCACCGCCGCCGGCGACGACATCGTTCCGCAGCTCGGTCTTCTCGAAGCCTAGCCGGTATTAGGTGGTTTCTTGAACTCGGTAAGCCTGCGGTAAGATATACGATTGTTTACGTAATGCGTTCCTGGGAGCCTGCATGCTCGCCTTTTTACAAACCAACACACCCATCGTGATCTTCAACCAGATTGTCGTCACGCTGCTCACGGTCTGCTTTCTGTACCAGGTGGTCTTCTTTGTCATCGGCGCTCTTCGTGGCGAGGTCGCGCCTCCCAAGGCCAAAAAACTCCACCGCTATGCCTTCTTTATTGCGGCGCATAACGAGGAGGCCGTGATTGCCAACCTCGTTCGCTCCATCAAGGATCAGGACTATCCGTCCGAGCTCATTGAGGTCTTTGTCGTTGCCGACGCTTGCACCGACAATACCGCGCAGCTCGCGCGCGAGGCCGGTGCCATTGTTTACGAGCGCAATGACCTGGCCCGCAAGGGCAAGAGCTGGGTCATGGACTATGGTTTCGATCGCATTCTCAACGAGTATCCCGATACGTTTGAGGGCTACTTTATCTTCGATGCCGACAACGTTATCTCCCGCGATTACGTCTCCAAGATGAATGATGCCTTTGACCAGGGCTTCCATGTGGTCACGAGCTATCGTAACTCCAAGAACTTTGGCAGCTCGTGGATTTCG
>CAJJVE010000239.1:0-2838 GCA_905196265.1 uncultured Collinsella sp.
GTTGGCCGAGCGGCCCGCCATGGCAAAGCTCGACAGCAGGCACAGACCCGAGTAGCAAAAGCAGATGGCGCCGTGGCTAAAGACCTCAAGGTCCACATCGGGCGCGGCATCGTGAATGGCGGCAATCTCGTCGATGGAAAGCTCGCGCGAGAGGGTCACGCGGTCGGCGCCCTGCTCGCGGCACCAAAGGGTTCCGCGGTCGTCGTGGATGTTCGCCTGGGTCGAGATATGCGTCTCGATGCCGGGCATGGTGCGCTTGACCTCAAAGAACAGACCCCAGTCCTGGATGATGAAGGCGTCGGCGCCCAGCGTGGAGCAGCGATGGATGAGTTGCAGCGCATCGCCCATCTCGGACTGCTTGATGACGATGTTGACCGTGACGTAGACGCGCGAGCCGGCCAGGTGTGCAGCACGGCAGGCCTGCTCAAAGGCCTCGTCGGTAAAGTTGGTGGCCTTGCGGCGGGCGTTGAAGCTTCCCATGCCGCAGTAGATGGCGTCTGCCCCGGCAGCGAGTGCGGCGGCAAAGGGCTCGGGCCCTCCAGCGGGCGCCAAAAGCTCGGGTCTGCGGTTGGTGGTTCGACTGGCGGTTGCGGTCATATCCTGCCTTTCAAAATGCTCAGATACTCAAAAGTATAGTGGTGCTGTTGCGGCGGACGAGCCCTGTGGCCCAAGCAGGATAAAGTCTTCAGCAGCCCTTGCAGCAAAAATGATCCGTTTTCCCTCCGTCCCCTATGGATTGCCTGATCCGATGGGGACGGAGGGAAACGGATCATTTTGAGCTTCACCGTCCGGTCGTGCCGTTCAGCGGCTGACAGGCGCCGTTGGGCGATAAAAAATTCTCGCAACGTGATAATAATCTTGCATCGCGCGGAAACCTTGAGTACTATCCCAAATCAAGCGCGGTGTTCAGACCGAACTGTGCCTCCCGGTGTGAACACCGCGCTCACGCTCTCTCAATTGATCGTAAGGAGATAAACATGAGCAAGACCGTCGTGTCTTCCGATAACGCACCTGCAGCCATCGGCCCGTATTCCCCCGGCATCCAGACCGGCAACATGGTGTTCCTGTCCGGCCAGCTGGGCATCGACCCCGCAACCGGCAAGATGCCCGAGGGCGTCGAGGCCCAGGCTAAGCAGTCCCTTGCTAACGTCGAGGCGCTGCTGACCGCTGCCGGCGCCACCTTTGCCGATGTCGTCAAGACCACGGTCTACCTGGCCGACATCGCCGACTTCGCTGCCGTGAACGAGATCTACGCTTCCAAGTTCGAGGCTCCGTTCCCCGCGCGCAGCGCTTTCCAGGTTGCCGCCCTTCCGGCCGGCGGTCTGGTCGAGATCGAGGTCGTCGCCGCTCTCTAAGGCGTTGGCAACAACTAAACATGACATGCAAAAAGACCCTGCAGCGCGTGTGAACTGCAGGGTCTTTTGTCAAGCGATGCGACAAAAATGATCCGTTTTCCTCCGTCCCCAAGGAGTCAGCGGGTTAGCCTTCCTTGCGGACTTTTTGCAGGTAGCGGTAGACGCTGGGCTCCGAGATGCCCAGCGCGGTGGCGGCGCAGGCTACGGCGCCCTTGAGCATGAACACTCCGTTGCCGTTGAGGTGGCGAATGACGTCCACGCGGTCGCTTTGACCAAGCGACGCCACATCCAGCCCGCGAGCGCTCAGCAGCTCGGCAATGCTGCGGTCGATGAGCTCCTGTGTGGACTCCGAAAGGCTTTCGACCTCGATAGAGGCGGGCTCCGTGCGCGTCGGCGCCGCGTCGAAGCACGCCATGAGCTGCTGTGCCATGGCGTTGATGGAGCGCACGGTCGAGAGGTCGGTGTTGACGCAGAGCATGCCGACGATCTCGTCATTCTCGCGGATAAAGTACGTCGCTGACTCCAATGTCTTGCCACCGGCACCGCGGCCCTCGTAGCCCGTAATAAACGGCAGGTCGCGATACTTGGCGTCGTGCATGATCTTGAGCGCCAGGTCGGTGGCGGGACCGCCGACCTGGCGACCGCTCACGATGCCGTTGCGAATATCGACGATGGCGTGGTCGGGATCCGAGAAATCGTGCAGCACGATTTCGCTGTTTTTGCCGAGTATCTGCTCCAGGAAATCGACCATCGGCAAAAAGCGACGTACGGTCTCGTTCACGGGCAACTCCTTGGGGTGAAATCGGAAATGTTCATAACAATTTTTTCTCATGGTAACACGCCATTCCTCATCTCGTATATTCGCAGGTACATTGCGTAATACAGACGAGCGGTAGGAATTCGGCGGTAAACGGTCGACCAAAAGAAAAGTTAGATGTTATTTTGACCAGACACTTTCTTGACCTGCGGAAATGCATTGTCTCAGCTCAAGAATAGTCTGATAACAAAAAATTATTATTGAGAATGAGAATCATCTTTAATACGATAAGCAACGAAGGCACAACCTCAACCCCGCACTGCGTCACAATAGAGCGTTAGATGCGAAAACAACTACTTCGAGGATTGGTGGTCAAATGACCCAGGAGACGGTTACGAACGGCACTGAAGCCCTGTTCACTCGCGAAGGCATGCCGCCCGTTAAGGAAATGATCCCGTGTGCCCTTCAGCACGTACTGGCATCGTTTGCCGGCATCATTACACCGGCGGTCATCATGGCCGGCGTCTACGGCTTTAATAGCCAGCAGAGCACCGACATCATTCAGGTTGCGCTCATTCTTTCGGCAATCGACACGGCCCTTCAGGCCTTCGCTCCCTTCCGTCGCATTGGCGGCGGCCTGCCCATCGTCATGGGCGTTTCGTTCGCGTTCCTGCCGGCCCTTCAGGCCATGGGCGCCTCGGGCTTTAGCTTTGGCGCGCTGCTGGG
>CAJJVE010000240.1:0-2818 GCA_905196265.1 uncultured Collinsella sp.
GGCCAGGCGCTTGCCAATGATATCGAGCATACCCGTAAACTGGCTGAACAACAGGATGCGATGTCCGCCGTCGAGTGCGCCGTGCACGAGCTCCATGCAAGCGTCGAGCTTGGCGCTCCCCGCCTTGTAGTCCTCGTAGTGTAGATGCGGGTCGCAGCAGATCTGGCGCAGCTTGGTGAGCTCGGCGAGCACCTTGAGCTTGTCCTTCTTAAACTCGGATGCCTCGCGGTGCTGCACCTGCTGGGCGATGCGGTCCTGGTTGGCCAGGTAGAGCTTGCGCTGCTCGCCGGTGAGTTGTGCCATGACGGTGTCCTCGATCTTCTCGGGCAGATCGGCCACCACGTCTTCCTTGACGCGACGCAGCACAAACGGCGACACGAGCGCCTGCAGGCGAGCGGCGCTGTCGCCCTCGGCATGCTCGACCGGGCTTTCGAAGCGCTTGGCAAACGACTCGCGCGTGCCAAGCAGGCCCGGCATCAAAAAGTCGAAGATGCTCCAGAGCTCGGACAGGCGGTTTTCGATGGGCGTTCCCGTCAGGGCAAAGCGCACGCCGGCCGGCAGGCGCTTGGCGGCGCGCGCTACCTGCGTGAGCGGGTTTTTAATGTACTGGGCCTCGTCGAGCACAACGCGGGCAAAGTCCTGCTCGGCATACTCGTCGATATCGCGGCGCATGAGGTCATACGACGTCACGACCACGTTATGCTTGTCGGCGCCGACTATCTGCACGCGGCGCTGCGCCTTGGCACCCACGATGGCGCACACGTCGAGCGAAGGCGCAAAGCGCTCCAGCTCGGCAGTCCAGTTGTACACAAGCGACGCAGGGCACACCACAAGCGTGGGCTTAGTGTCCCCCGCCTCCACGCGCGCCAGGATATGCGCGATCATCTGCAGTGTTTTGCCCAGGCCCATATCGTCGGCCAAGATGCCGCCGAGGCCCAGGTGCTCGAGCGAGCCGAGCCACTGGTAGCCGTCGACCTGATAGCCGCGCAGTGTGGCCTTGAGAGATGCCGGCACCGTAAAGTCCATCTTGCCGAGCGTATCCAAGCGCTCGACGGTGCGACGGAACGCAGCGTCGCGATCGGCTTCGAGCGCGGGCGTGCGTGCAAGCATGCTATCGACAAACAGGGTGCTCGACGCGGGAAGCGACACGCCGTCGAGCAGGTCGACAGCATCGACGCCCAGGTCCTCGGCAAGGCCAAACGCGGCACGGGCACCCTCGTCCAGGCGCACGATGTCGCCGGACGTCAGGCGCGCAAACGTCTGATGGCGCTTGTATGAGTCCAGATAGATGGCAAGATCTGCCGCTGAAAGACCGCTCGCGCCCAGTTCGACATCGAGCAGGTTGCTCTTGACGGTCGCGCGCACCGAAAGCTTGGGCGCAGGGCGGACCGAGATCTGGCGTAGGCGGTCGCTGAGCATGACCTCGCCCAGCTCGGACAGGGCAGACAGGCCCTCGGTGAGCAGGCAGAACAGGCTCTCGTCGTCGCGCTCCTCAAACGCCAGGCCGCCCTCGTAAAAGTCGAAATACAGGGCCGCCGTATCCATAACGCGAAACTCTGCTATCTCGTCGCGCGGCGGCACGCCCGGGCGCTGTTCTTCGAAGGGGCTTCCCGGAGCACCCAGGCTAAAGAGATCTGCCGACCAGTCGCCGTAGGAAACCGTAATCTTGCAGGTCACAAGCCCGTCATCGACACCGATTGCCATGGCAAAGCTCGGCTCGGGCGCCACGGTGTCGAGCACGACGGGAGCGGTGAGGTCGGTGTATTCGCGCAGCACGGGCAGTGCCATGCGGCAGAATTCGGCCACCTGTTCGGCGGCGATATGGACCGGCGTGCGACAGGGCAGCAGACGCGACAGAAACGGTGCGGCATGCTGGGCAAACGCCGCATCGGCGCGGCGCGCGCGGTGCGTGTCGACCAGATAGGCAACGTCGCCCGAGGCAAAGCAGTACATATCGGCGGGCAGGCGCAGGTCGTAGCTGCCACCGGCCGCCGGCGCGATCTTGGCGGCAAGGAGCGGTGGGCGCTTAGACAGTGCCTCGTCCTCCCCTTCCGGAGGCATCTCAACCGCTACCTCGTAGGAACGATGCGTCGTCGTTCCCCGCGACCAGGCGGGCTCAAAGGAAATGGTCCGGCCACGCAGCAGGTCCAGCATGTATACGATGTCGTGCTCGGACAGCGGCAGCTGGCGCTCGGCGACAAAGCCGCTGCGTGCAAAATCGTACGACGCCGAACGCGAACTCGTGATGTCGCTCAGATACACAACCGTTGCCACAACAAGGTCGAGCAGACGCACCGAAACCTCGTCAAAGGCCTCGGGCGTATGAAGGAATGTGAGCTTTTTGCCGTACGAGAACGTGCCGCCGCGCACGTAGGCGGCGGCCATGCCGTCGATGTCCTTGACCACGTAGGACACCGAGCCGCAGCGGATGCGAAGCTCGAGCGCCCAGCTAAAGCGGTCGGCAAACAGCGGATTGTAGTACGGCACCAGCGAGGGCTCCAATACCGCCTTGGGGGCATCGGGGTCGACAGTGCCGGCGAGCTTGCGGCGCATGCCCGCCAACTCATCCATGCGCGCGTCCGAAAGATCGGAGAGCGCCTTCATGAGGCTCGGGCTCGTGGGGACGGGCGCCGGGAAGGGAAAGTTAGGGTTGACCGCCGGTGCGGCAGACGCAGGACGCGCGGCTTGCTTAGGCGCCACCGTAAACGTGCGAACCGGTGTGCGCAGGCCCTCGACGGGCTCGGCGCCGCTTGCGTCCAGATACGCAAGCGCCGTGGCGATGGCGTGCTTGCACATGCCGGGGTAGCGATAGGCAGCG
>CAJJVE010000241.1:0-2816 GCA_905196265.1 uncultured Collinsella sp.
CGAGCCGCAGTCCAACCTGTCGTCTGTACCGCTGTGGTTCTTGGCCGAGATGGCGCGCAAGGACGTCACCGTCGTGCTTTCGGGCGAAGGCGCCGACGAGCTCTTTGGCGGCTACGCCTACTACGAGGACACGGTTCCGGTGCGCAAGTACAAAAAGATGGTGCCGCTGCCCATTCGCCGCGCGCTCGGTAACCTGGCGCTGCATATGCCGTACTTCAAGGGCCATAACTTTCTGGTCAAGGGTGCCGAGATCCCCGAGAAGTCGTTCCTGGGCCAGGCTCTGGTATGGCCTGAGCGCGAGGTCGACGGCGTGCTCAAGCCCGCGTACAACACCGGCGACGGCGCCTTTGAGCTCGCTGCACCCATCTACGCACGTGTGAAGGGTCAGCCCGAGCTGGTCAAGAAACAGTACCTGGACATGAACATGTGGCTCCCGGGCGACATTCTGCTCAAGGCCGACAAGATGTGTATGGCGCACTCGCTGGAGCTGCGCGTGCCATTCCTGGATCGCAAGGTCATGGAGTTCGCCGAGCACATTCCCGACCGCTACCGCATCAACGAGAACGGCAACAAGCAAGTGCTTCGCCACGCCGCCAACAAGTCGCTGCCCGATGAGTGGGCCACCCGTCCCAAGGTGGGCTTCCCCGTGCCGATTGTCTACTGGCTGCGCGAGCAAAAGTGGTACGACTACGTCAAGGAGTACTTCACCGCGCCGTGGGCAAGCGAGTTCTTCAATACCGACGAGCTCATGCACCTGCTCGATCTGCACTTTGCGGGCAAGGGCAATTTCCAGCGCAAGATCTATACGCCGCTCGTGTTCCTGGTGTGGTACAAGCGTTTCTTTATCGACGAGGGCCAGCCTTCTGTTAAGGCTGCCTAGTCTCGGCTTACGAATGCCTGTGCGTAACGGCTCCTCCGGGAGCCGTTTTTGCGCGAGCACGTTTCAGTTACTATGAAAACCGTCCCTGCCAAATGGCTGAGAAAGGTGAAAGATGCACCATTCGGATTCCGCGACCGTGACCACGGTCGATACGCTTGCCAAGCTGCTCGATGTGTGCGGCGAGCTGCGTGCTTCGGAGCAGGTTGACGAGCGCGCCGTGACCGGCTGTTCGTTTGACTCGCGTGCGGTCTCGGTGGGCGATGTGTTCTTTTGCAAGGGCGCTGCCTTTAAGTCCGCGTTTTTGAGCATGGCGCTCGATGCGGGCGCCGTCGCATTTGTGTGCGAAGAATCGCTGGTCGAGTCTCTGGAGCCGCTGGCGAAGGAGAGCGGAGCGGCGATGCTGGTCGTGGACAGCGTGCGCACGGCCATGGCCCTGCTGCCGCCGGAGGTCTACGACCGCCCCGACCACGACGTTAAGATCGTGGGCATCACCGGTACCAAGGGAAAGACCACGGCCGCTTTTATGCTCCAGTCCATCATCAAGGCGGCGGGCGAGTCCTGCGGCATGATCGGCTCGGTGAACACCGACGATGGTATCGAGTGCTACGAGAGCACCAACACCACGCCCGAGGCCCCCGAGGTCTGGCGCCATATCGCCAACTGTCGCGCGTCTGGTCGCCAGTCCATGGTCATGGAGGTCTCAAGCCAGGCGCTCAAGTACCAGCGCGTCGAGAACCTGCCGTTTGACGTAGCGTGCTTCCTCAACATCGGGCGTGACCACATCTCGCCGATCGAGCACCCGACCTTCGAGGATTATTTTAAGAGCAAGCTCAGGATCTTTGATCAGGCTAAGACCGCCGTAGTGAATCTGGGCACCGATGAAGTCGAACGCGTGCTGGAGGCCGCGTCGACGGCCGAGCGCTTGGTGACCGTTGGCGTCGAGCATCCCGAGGCGAGCCTGTGGGCAAGCGATGTCCGCATGGTCGGCTTCAACATCGAGTTTAACCTGCATGGCATGAGCGCTGACGAGCCCGAGGAGGGGGAGAAGGTCCTGCTGGGTATCGCGGGAGACTTTAACGTGGAAAACGCGCTGGTCGCTATCGCCGCCGCGCGCGAGATTGGTATCGGTATCGATGCCATCAAGAAGGGCCTCTCCAAGCTGCGTGTGCCGGGCCGCATGGAGGTCGTGGAGTCGAAGGATGGCCGCGTGGTTTGCGTTGTTGACTACGCTCACAACCAACTTTCGTTCCGCTCGCTCTTTTCGTCGGTCAAGCGCGCGTTTCCCGCCAGCCCGGTCATTGCGCTGTTTGGTGCCGCTGGAGGCAAGGCACAGGAGCGCCGTGAGCAGCTTCCGCGCGAGGCCGCACCATATTCTGATCTGCTGATCTTTACCAACGAGGATCCGGCTCACGAGGACCCGATGAAGGTCTGTCGCGAGCTTGCCGAGCATGTTCCCGACGATACCCCAAACAAGATCATCCTCGATCGCGAGGCTGCTGTGCACGAGGCGTTCAAGGCGGCGCGTGAGGAATACGTCAGCCCCGATGCGCCCACCATCGTCTTGCTGTTGGCAAAGGGCGACGAGGAGCTCATGCACGTGGGCGATGAGTTCGAGCCCATCGAGAGCGATCTTTCGCTTGCCAACCGTTTAATCGATGTTACCCAGTTTGACTAATGAACTGCGATGAGGGCGGCGTCCTGAGCGCGCTGCCGTTGCAGGCGCGTTTCCCCTCAAGCAGGGCGCGCCGCCTAAGACCAGAAGCCCCTTCTACGTAATGGAGTGACCATGTCCCACAATACCCTGCCGACCGTCGCTGAGCTTTCGGGCGAGATGCGCGAGCGTCTTGCCAAGGTTAAATACGTCTTTACCGACTTGGACGCCACGATGCTCGCACCCGGCTCGTGCGTGCTGCGCGACAACGACGGCAACCCCTCG
>CAJJVE010000242.1:0-2802 GCA_905196265.1 uncultured Collinsella sp.
TCGAATCGGGCTTATCGGGCTTCTCGGTAAACTTGGTGATGCGGCCGTCATCGGGGTCGGTGGTCAGGATGCCAAAACGGCTGGCCTCCTCCCACGGCACGGGCATAACGCTCACCGTGAGGTCGGCGTTGTTCTCAATGTGCGTCTTGAGCATCTTGCGGTAGTCCATGCGATACAGATGGTCGCCCGAAAGAATCAGGACGTACTTGGGGTCGTTGGCCTTGATGTAGTCGAGGTTCTGCGTAATGGCGTCGGCCGTGCCCGCATACCAGGCGCCGCCGGTCTGCGTCTCGTACGGCGGCAGGATAGACACGCCGCCGTCACGGCTGTCCAGATCCCAAGCCTCGCCGGAGCCCACATAGGCATGCAGCAGGTAGGGGCGATACTGCGTCAGAACGCCCACCGTGTCGATGCCCGAGTTGGAGCAGTTGGACAGCGAAAAGTCGATAATGCGGAACTTGCCACCAAAGCTAACCGCCGGCTTAGCGATCTTTTGGGTGAGTGCCCCCAATCGGCTGCCCTGTCCTCCTGCGAGGAGCATCGCGATGCATTCTTTCTTACTCATCGATTTCTCCTTCTGTCATCGATGTTCTTAAACCCATTAGCGACGGGCACAGCGCTCGGTCGCGCCCGTCGAGTAATGCCGTGCTGGCATAAGGGAGCTCGCGCGCCTTTACGCGTGCCAGATCTCGTCGCGGTACTCGCGAATGGTGCGGTCGCTCGAGAACCAGCCGGAGGAGGCGGTGTTGAGCAGGGCCTTGCGGTTCCAGGTCTCCTGGTCGCCGTAGCTGCCGGTGAGCTTTTCCCATGCATCCACGTAGCTGCGGAAGTCTGCCATGACCAGGTCGGGGTCGTTGTTGTTCATGAGCTCGTTGTAGATGCTCTCGAAGTTGCCCGAAAGACCCGCAAAGGTGTTGTCCTTGAGCTCGTCCATCACGCGGCCCAGACGCTCGCGGTCGCCGTTGAGGGTATCCCACGCAAAGTAGCTGTTGGATGCCCAGAGCTGCTCGACCTCGGGAGCGGTCAGGCCAAAGATGGCCTCGTTCTCGCGGCCGGCCAGGTCGGCGATCTCGATGTTGGCGCCGTCGAGGGTGCCCAGCGTAATGGCGCCGTTCATCATGAGCTTCATGTTGGACGTACCCGAGGCCTCCTTGCCGGCCGTGGAGATCTGCTCAGAGATCTCGGCGGCGGGGTAGATGAGCTGGGCGTTGCTCACGCGGAAGTTGGGGATAAAGCAGACCTTCATGACCTCGTTGACGCGGGCGTCGTTGTTGATGACCTCGGCCACGGAGTTAATGAGGCGGATGGTCTCCTTGGCGAAGGTGTAGCTCGAGGCAGCCTTGCCGCTAAAGATGAAGGTCGTCGGCGTCACGTGGAAGTTGGGATCGGCGATGCGACGGTTGTAGATGTCCATCACCTTCATGATGTTCATGAGCTGGCGCTTGTAGGCGTGGAAGCGCTTAACCTGAACATCGAAGACGGTGTTGGGGTCAATGACCAGACCGGTCTCGGCCTTAACGTAGGCGGCCAGGCGCTCCTTGTTGGCGCGCTTGGAGGCACCCACGGCCTTCAGGAACTCGGTGTCGTCCTTAAACTCCTTGAGCTTCTCCAGCTCAAAGGCGTCCTTCAGCCAACCGTCGCCAATGGCCTCGGTCACGAGCTTGGCGTAGGTGGGGTTGGCCTCGGCAAAGAAGCGACGGTGCGAGATGCCGTTGGTCTTGTTGTTGAACTTCTCGGGCGTGAGGGCATAGAAGTCCTTGAGCACGATGTTCTTGATGATGTCGGAGTGGATCTTTGCCACGCCGTTGACGCTGTGGCTGCAAATCACGGACAGGTTGGCCATGCGAATCTCGCCGTCCCACAGAATGGCGGTCTGGCGCAGACGCTCCTGCCAGCCCTCCTGCGTGGTGTCGAACGACTCGTGCCAACGACGGCTGATCTCGTCGATGATTTGGTACACGCGGGGGAGGAGCTTGGAGAACGTGCCGATGGGCCACTTCTCCAGAGCCTCGGGCAGGATGGTGTGGTTGGTGTAGCTCACGACCTGCGTCACGATGTTCCAGGCGTCGTCCCACTCGAGCTTCTTCTCGTCGATGAGGATGCGCATGAGCTCGGGGCCGCACATGGCGGGGTGCGTGTCGTTGGTGTGGATGGCCACAAACTGCGGCAGCAGCTCCCAGTTCTCGCCGTGCTCCTTCTCAAAGGTGTCGAGCAGGCTGTAGATGCCGGCCGAAACAAACAGGTACTCCTGCTTCAGGCGCAGCAGACGGCCGTGCTCGCCGGCGTCGTTGGGGTAGAGGATGGCGCTGATGGCCTCGGCCTCGGCGCGCTCGGCGTCGGCCAGGGCATAGTCGCCGCGGTTGAAGGCCTCCAGGTCAAAGTGCTCCTCGACCGGCTCGGCTGCCCAGACGCGCAGCTTGTTGACGGTCTCGCCGGCATAGCCCACGACGGGGATGTCATAAGGGACGGCCAGGATGTCCTGCGTGTCCACCGTGCGGTAGAACGTGCGGCCGTTCTCCTCAAAGCCCTCAACATGGCCACCAAACTTAATGGTCACGGCCTTGTCCTGACGGCGGACCTCCCAGGGATAGCCGTGGGTGAGCCACTCGTCGGTAGCCTCGACCTGGCTGCCGTTAACGATCTCCTGCTTAAACAGGCCGTAGCGGTAGCGCATGCCGTTACCGTAGCCGGCGATGCCCTCGGCTGCCATGGAATCTAGGAAGCATGCTGCCAGACGGCCCAGACCGCCGTTGCCCAGAGCCGGATCGGGCTCCTGGTTCTCGATGACGGACAGGTCGAAGC